>JAYWDM010000689.1:0-8427 GCA_043779885.1 Betaproteobacteria bacterium
GGTCTCGGTGCGCTGCAGCGTGGCGTCCCAGGTCGCGTCCGACACCACGCTCAGGAGCGCGCCGCTGACGCCGCCTTCGATCAGGCTCGCCGTATAGGGCTCATCCAGCGTGTAGTATGGCGTCAGGCTGTCGAGTACCAACGCCTGTTCGTGCAGCGCGCGCGCTGCGGCGGAAACACCGCCGGTTTTATCTTCCATCAGGTCCCCTTTTGCCTATTGCGGCTCGATACCCGCCTGCTTGATGAGCTTGTTCCATTTGCCGAGTTCACTCGCCATATAGGTGCCGAGTTGCGCCGCGTTAAGTGGCAGCAACTCGAACCCCATCGGCGCGAGCCGCGCCCGAAAATCGGGCACTGCGGTCACCGCCAGCACTTCCTTGTTCAATGCATCGACAATTTCGCGCGGCACGCCGCGCGGGCCCACAATGCCCTGCCACGAGCGGATTTCGACGAAATCACCTACCGATTCCTTCAACGTCGGCACATTCGGCAGTTCCGGCGAACGCTTGTCTGTCGTCATGGCGAGCGCGCGGACCCTGCCGGACGCGATATGCGTCGCCGCCGTCGCGAAGTCCGAGCAGATGGTCGTTATCTGTCCCGAGATAAGTTCGGTCACCGCCTGCGGGCTGCTCTTGTAGGCGACCTGCGCGAGATCGATGCCCGTTTTGAGCTTCAATGTTTCCATGCAGACCGTCGCGGTGCCGCTCGGCGTGCCGTAGGTAAGCTGTCCGGGGCGCGCTTTCGCAAACGCGATCAGTTCGCGCACGGACTTGACCGGCAGCGAGGGATGCACCACGACCACAAACGGCACCCCGCCGACGCCCGCAATCGGCGTGAAATCCTTCATCGCGTCATACGTCAGGCCTTTGATCATCGCGGCCGCCTGCGAATGCGTGCTGGTGGTCGCCATCATCAGCGTGTAGCCGTCGGGCGCCGCTTTCGCAACGTAGTCAGCGGCAATCGTGCCGTTGGCGCCCGGACGGTCTTCGACCACGAACGTCCCTTTCATCCGCTCGGACAGGCCTTGCGCCAGCAGCCGCGTGACGGTATCGGTCGCGCTGCCCGCCGCAAACGGTACCACGATGCGCACCGGCTTTTGCGGATAGGCCTGCGCCGCTGCGCCGGCGCTGCACGCGAAGGCTGTCAATGCAATGAACAAACGGCACATCGTGCTATCTCCCTATCATGAGTTATCCAGTACCTGGCCCGAAAATACAAAAACGACAATCAGCCGCAGATAAACGCAGATACACGCAGATAAAAAATACAAGTGCATACCACGGAGCAACACTCAGCGTCGCACACCCTGGGTTTGCGGTGGCTGATGCTTTCTTGGGTCTATCCGCGTTTATCCGCGTTTATCTGCGGCTCCAAACTGTTCTTGCAACTGCTTCCTAAACAACCGTCGCCGCAACTTCGCCGCAGGTCATGAAGCGCGCGCGCGGCTGGGAGCGGAAGTAGCCGGTAAGCCGGTCGAGCATCGCCAGCCGCCCCGGGTGTCCGATCAACTGCACGTGCAGCGTGAGGTGAAAATACGCGCCCGGCCACTGGTAAGCGCCGTCGAATTCCTCGCGCCACAATTCTTCGACTTCACGCGCGGTGCGGATCACGCGGCCGATCTGTCCGCCGTACATGAAATACGGCGCGTCGGCGAGATGCCATTGCACGGGCAATTCAACCAGCGGCAGCGGCTTGCCGTCCCGCGCGTGCCGGTACGGACGAATGCGGTCGTGAAAATTGGTGGAGATCGTCACGCCTGCTTCCAGCAGGTAATCGAGGGTGCGCTCCGACCACTCCCACGACGGCGAACGCCACGCGACGGGCTTCACACCGGTGATGCCGGACAACGCGTCCATGCCGCGCACGAGTTCGCTCTTTTCCTCCGTGGCCGACAGCGCTGCCGGCGGCTTGTGCGCATAGCCGTGACTGCCCAGTTCGTGGCCGCGCCGGTGGATTTCCCGAATCGCGTCGGGGTAACGGTCGGCAGTCATGCCGGGAATGAAAAACGTCGCTTTCACCGCGTGGCGGTCGAGGAGATCGAGCAGCGGCGGCAGTCCTTCGCGGATCGCGTACGCGCCATGCGACAACAGCACCGGTTTCTTGAGATTCTCGGGCGCCCTGCCCACCCAGATCGCTTCGGCATCGAGGCAGATGCCGTAGATGACGGGAAACACTGGCGGCGGCGCGATCGCGGTCACGTTACTCCTCCCTGGCGCCGGCAATCCTGACCACCCTGGCCATGCGCTCGTTGTCGGCGGCGAGCATTTTGTTCATCGCCTCCGCGCTGAGCGGCCGCGGCTCTATGCCCAGTTTGGCGAGCCGCTCCAGCACGTCGGGATTCCGCAGGAGTTTGCCCACCTCCGCATTCATGCGCTCGACAAGGTCGCGCGGTGTCGCGGCCGGCGCGAGCAGCCCGAGCCAGCTGTCGAACTCGTAGCCCGGCAACCCGCTCTCCGCGAGAGTCGGCAAGTCCGGCAGAAATTTGCTGCGCGTCGCACTCGTGACACCGATGAGGCGCACGCGGCCGTCGTTCGCATACGGCATGATCGCGATGTTGGCCCCGATCATCGCGTGCCCGCGTCCCGACATCACTTCAAGCACCGCGTCGCCGGTGCTTTTGAACGGAACGTGCAGCATGTCGATGCCGGCCGTATTCGCGAGCAGCGCCATCGACAAGTGGGTCGCGCTGCCGCGTCCGGCGGACGGATAGACCATGCCCGGTTTGGCGCGCGCGAGCCGAATGAACTCGCCGACGGTCTTCGCCGGCACCGCGGCGCTGATCATCAGGATGTAGCCGGTCACGCCCACCGAGGCGACCGCGGTAAAATCCCTGAGCGGATCGTACGGCAGCTTTGAATACACCGCGGCATTGATGTTGTGACTGTTGGCGGCGATCAACAGCGTGTAGCCGTCAGGCGGCGCTTTCGCAACGGCCGCGGTGCCGACGGTGCCGCCGGCGCCCGGCCGCGACTCGATGACGACAGGCTGGCCGAGTGCTGCCGACAGTTCGTTCTGCATGGCGCGCATCATGGTGTCGAGTACCGAGCCGGTGCCGAACGGCGCTACCAGCCGCACCGGTTTTGCGGGCCACGCCTGCGCGAACGCCGGCGCGGCAGCGAAGTTTCCCGCCGCCAGGGCAAACGCAAGGACGGCGGTGAGCCGGCGCGCAAACTTGAACTTCGTCATTATCGTAATCGCCATCACGCCACCAGATTTTTGAACACCCGCAACCAGTTGCCGCCCATCACGCCGGCGATCCCGGCCTCGGTGTATTTACGGTCAAACAGCGTCTGCGTCAGGTTCGGCAGTTCGCGGATTTGCGTGAGCCCCTGCGGATAGCTCAGGGTCAGGAACTCGTCGACGGTGCCGAACACGTCCGGCCGCAGCGTGCGCCAGCGCTTCGACGCCGGCAGGATTTCGCCCGCGGCCTTGTAGGCCGCCACGAAATCGCAGCCGAAGCCGACGTTCTGCGGACCGATCAGCTTTGCGTAGTAATCGATATGATCGACGATGCGGTCCAAAGTCGCATTCTGCGGCCACACGGTTTTCGCCAATCCGCACACGCCGAGCATGCCGCCTTTCGCCACGATGGCCCGCGCGGTTTCGTCGGCGGTATTGCGGTCATTCGCATTCAGGCCGTAGGCGTTCGAATGCGTGCAAACGGGCGCGCGCGCAAGCTTCACCGCTTCCGCGCGGGTGCGATGCCCGCAATGCGACAGATCGAGCCACATCGGCAGCCGGTTGACGATATCGATCAGTTCGCGCCCGAGGAATGACACTCCGGCGTCGCGGCGCTCGCCGCAGCCGTCGGCGTGCAGCGTGCCGCCGGTATAAGCGAGCCCGCAGATGCGCAGGCCGAGCCGGTACAGCAACTCGACGCGATAGAGTTCCTTGTCGACGAACGACGAGCCCTGCGTACCAATCACGATCGCCAGCCTGCCCTCAGCTTGCGCGTCGAGTATGTCCTGCGCGCACAGCGCGAGTTTGAGCAATGGGCTTTTTTCGATTTTCTGCAGGCCCAGTTCGAAATTGCGCAGGGTCGTTTCCCAGTCCTCCTCGGTGCCGAACGTGGCGTTCACGACGTTGACTCCGCCGTCGAGCGACTGCTGCGCGTAAACCTCATCGAGTATGTAATACAGCGACAGGCAATCCCACACCAGCGTTTGCCGATGGAACTTTATTGCCGCCTCGCCCGCGAACACATCCGGGCCGGGTTGCGCAACCTTGCTCATTGCCATCCTTTCAGTGTGCGTAGCGCGTGCATCATTGTGGACCGACGCCGATCCGCGCAAACAGCGTTTTCCATTTCTGCCCGCTCGCCCGCAGGTATTGCGCATACTCCGCCGGCGTGCTGCCGACCAGATCGACACCCTGCGCCAGCATCTTGTCGCGGAATTCCGGCGTCTGCAGCACCGCGACGGTCTCGCGATGCAGTTTGTCGATGATCGCTTTGGGCGTCTGCGCGGGCACCATCAGGCCATACACCCCGGTGGCGGCATCATAGCCCGGCAGCGTCTCAGCCACGGTCGGAATATCGGGCGCAATCGATGCGCGCTTCGGTCCGGTCACCGCCAACGGCCGTATGCGTCCCGATTTCATCAGCGGTATCGCCGATACGAGGCTCGGCGGATAAATCGGAATCTCCCCGCTGATCAGGTCGGTTACCGCCTGCGAAGTGCTTTTGTACGGGATCTCCTGCAATTCGACGCCCGCCATCGATTTTAGAAGTTCGAGCGTCAGAAACGCCGAACTGCCGCGCCCGGAAGAGCCATAGCGCAATTGCCCCGGCCGCGCCTTTGCCAGCGCAATCAGCTCCCGGATCGAGGTTGCTTCGACTTTCGGATTCACGCAGATCACGTTCTGCGTGAGCACCACCAGCGTCACCGGCGCGAGATCTTTCGGATCGAACGGCAATTCCTTGTAAAGCAGCGGGCTCACCACCAGGGAGAGCGTGCCGATCAGCAGCGTGTGCCCGTCGGGATTCGCGCGGGCAACGATGCCGTTGGCGATCCCGCTGTTGGCGCCTTCTCGGTTCTCGACGACCACCTGGTGCCCGAACCTTGCGGTGAGCGACTGCGCCAGCGCGCGCGCCGTGATGTCAGTCGTCGTGCCCGGAGTAAAACCCACCACGATCCGCACGGGCTTGGTGGGAAACGTTGCCGCGGCGGCCGCCGCCAGCGCGGTACTGGACGAAACCATGAACGCGACAGCAAACAATATCTTCATGCGGCGAGCCTTGACACGGGTGATCAACGCGCTGCCGCGCCGACCGTGAACTGACCGCGCAGCCACGGCACCAGCTTGCGCAGTTCGGGCACGCAGTCGCGCCTGAGTATGTCGCACGCGAGTTCCGCCACATGCTGCGGCAACCCGCCGTACTCACCGGCGCGCGCGAACAAATGCACCTGCCGCGCAAAACCCGGCGCCGGAAACGGCAGCACGCGGATATTGATGAACTGGGAGCGCGCCTGCAGCAAACATAACGGCGTGGCAATCGCCCAGCCAAGACCGGCCGCCACCATCGCCATCAATGCATCGGTCGCATCGACTTCCAGCATCCGCGGCGCCTTGATCCCCAGCCGGCGCAGATGCCGCTCGATCTGCGCCCCGATCTGCGAGCGCGCCGAGAATCGTATCAGGGAGTGGCCGGCGGCCAGCGTCCTCAATTCGGGTTTGGGCATGGCCGCGCCCAGTTTCTCCGGCAGCAGGAGTACGAAGGGCTCCGCCAGAATCGGATAACGATCGAGTCCGTCGACGTCGTCCATCGCATCGCTGCTGATGATGAGATCGAGATTGCGGCTGAGCAGGCCTTCGGCCTGATCGTGGGCGAGCCCCGATCTGAACGACAGCCGCGCGACCTCCGCGAGCAGGGAGCGGATCAGGCTCGGCCCCACCGTGGACGCGAACGAATCGATGATGCCGATGCGCAGCTCGTGAACTTTGGACGCGCCTGCCTGGCGCACCACGGTGGCGAGCGCCAGCGCATCTTCCACCAGCGGCACCGCGTGGCGCTGCAGCACCGTGCCGGCGGCGGTCGGCCGCAATGGCCGTTCGGAGCGATCGAGCAGCACCGTGCCGAGGCTGTCTTCAAGCTGGCGTATGCTTTGCGACACGGCGGACTGCGTAAGCCCGAGACGTTTGGCGGCGGTCGTCATGTTGCCGCACGTGCTCACCGCGAGAAACACCTTGAGTGCATTCAGGTCTTCGATCATGGGATGGGTTTCGCCACAGTGTATGCAATCGCCATTCGCGTCACAACGCGCAGGCTCTTACATTAGCAGATCTTATGATGTCACGTAAGCTTGCTAATGGTCTTCCGTCAGATGGCCACGCCAGTTGACAAACCATTACAAAAACTGATTCCATCACGCCCTCCTGAATGTCGCGTCCGCCGGATGAAATACTCGCTCTTCAGTCTCGCCCGCAACGCCCTCAGCCATCACGAGAACTGGCCGCGCGCGTGGCGCAGCCCGCAGCCCAAAGCCGACTACGACGTCGTCATCATCGGCGGCGGCGGCCATGGGCTCGCCACGGCCTACTATCTGGCCAAAAACCATGGCATCACCAATGTCGCCGTGCTTGAGAAAGGCTGGCTGGGCGGCGGCAACACCGGCCGCAATACGACCATCGTGCGTTCGAACTACTATCTCGAGCCGAACGCGCATTTTTACGAGCACTCCCTGAAACTGTGGGAAGGCCTGTCGGCGGACCTCAACTTCAACGTCATGTTCAGCCAGCGCGGCGTGCTCAACCTCGCGCACAGTTACGCCGATCTCGACACCTACTCGCGGCGCGGCAACGCGATGCGCCTGCACGGCATCGACGCCGAATTGCTGTTGCGCGATGACGTGGCCGCGATGGTGCCGCGGCTCGACTGTTCGCCCGCGGCGCGTTACCCGGTCATGGGCGGACTGCTGCAGCGGCGCGGCGGTGTGGCGCGTCACGACGCCGTCGCCTGGGGCTACGCACGCGGCGCCGACGCGCGCGGCGTCGACATCATTCAGCAATGCGAGGTCACCGGATTTGAGCGCGCCGGCAACAGCATTACGTCGATTCAAACGACGCGCGGCACGCTGCGCGCGAAAAAAATCGGCATCGCGGTCGCCGGCCATTCCGGCCACGTCGCCGCCATGGCGGGACTGCGCCTGCCGATCGAAACCCACGTGCTGCAGGCGCTGGTGTCCGAACCCGTAAAACCGGTGCTCGATACGGTCGTGACCTCCGGTGCAGTGCATTTTTACATCAGCCAGTCGGACAAGGGCGAACTCGTGCTGGGCGGCGATATCGACGGCTACAACTCGTACGGCCAGCGCAGCAATTTTCCCGCGCTCGAACATGTCGTGCAATCGATGCTCGCGCTGTTTCCGTCGTTCAGCCGCCTGCGCATGATGCGCACCTGGGGCGGGGTCATGGATATGAGCATGGACGGCAGCCCTATCATCGGCAAGTCCCCGCTCGCCAACCTCTACCTCAACTGCGGCTGGTGTTACGGCGGCTTCAAGGCCACGCCCGCTTCAGGCTGGTGCTTCGCGCATACGATCGCGAATGATGCACCGCACCCGCTCAACGCCGCATTCACGCTCGACCGTTACGCGCTCGGCGGGGCCATCGACGAAAAAGGCGGAGGTCCTTACCCTTGGGTGCATTGAAAGCAGGATTGAGGATTCAGCAAACGCACTCCCGTGAACGCCAGCACCGCCGAATCCGGAATCCCGAATCCCGAATCCCACCCCTATGATGCTCATCAAATGTCCGCACTGCGGACCGCGCGATGCGACCGAATTCACCTACGGCGGTGACGCGAACGTGCGCCGTCCGGCCGACCCGGATGCGCTGACCGACCAGCAATGGGCGGATTACATTTACATGCGCGACAATCCGCGCGGTGCGCATGATGAACTGTGGCAGCACTCGGCGGGCTGCCGGCGCTGGATTGAGGTCAGGCGTAACACCTATACGCATGACGTCATCGCGACCGGTCTGCCGAAATGACGCAACCCTTTCGCCTGGCGAGCGGCGGCCTGATCGACCGCGATCAGCCGCTCGAATTCCGTTTTAACGGCAAACGCCTCCACGGCTACGCGGGCGACACCCTCGCTTCCGCACTGCTCGCGAATGGCGTGCGGCTCGTCGGCCGCAGCTTCAAATATCACCGGCCGCGCGGCATCGTGTGCGCCGGCGCCGACGAACCCAACGCGCTCGTGCAACTGGAATCCGGCGCGCGCACCGAACCGAACGTGCGCGCAACCCAGATCGAACTCCATGACGGACTGGTCGCGGCGAGCCAGAATTGCTGGCCTTCAGTCGAATTCGATATCGGCAGCGTCAATAATCTGCTGTCACGGCTGCTGCCGGCGGGTTTTTACTACAAGACTTTCATGTGGCCGCCTTCGTTGTGGATGACTTATGAGCGTCTCATCCGCAGTGC
>JAYWDM010000690.1:0-8425 GCA_043779885.1 Betaproteobacteria bacterium
TTTGCTGGCAAGCCCGGCGGCCACCGCCGCGGCGGCGTCCAAAGATTCCGCCGAATAGATCAGGTAGGTGAGCGCTTTCGCATGCACTTTGCCGAGCGCCGCGCACATCGCCATCGTCGGCGGAATATCGTGCTCGATTTCCGGAAACGCAAAGCGCGCGTTGCCCGCCGCCAGCGTGATATCGCAGGCGACGGCGAGCGCCGCGCCGAAGCCCAGCGCATCGCCATGCACGAGCGCCACCACCGGCACCGGCACATCGCGGATCGCCTGATACGAATCGAGCACCGCGCCCATCATTTTAACGCGCACGTCGTACGGCGTCATGCCGGCACGCGACTCGCCTTTGCCGTCGCGCCCGCGGCAAAACTGGCCGCCGCGACCGCCGACGGTGACAACATGGACCTTGGAGTCGGCGCCGATCTCGCGCAGCACCTGCGCGAACCGCAGCATCATCGCGCGCGTCAAAGCGTTGCCCTCTTCCGGCCGGTTGAGATCGACGTGGGCAAGCGCGCCGTCGCGCGTGATTTTGAAATCGAATTCGCTCATGGGCGTGCCCCTTCAGGTTTCAGTACTTGGAGCGCATTTCAGAATGACAATGGAAACTGTCATTGCGAGGAGCGTAGCGACGACGCAATCCCGATGCATCACCGGGGAGATTGCCGCGGCCCTGCAGGCCTCGCAATGACCCGCTTCATTTTGCACCGCGCTTTTACCCTGCGGCGGACGTCGCATGCCCGCCGCGTCGCGCCTCATGCGGTGCGGCCCAGCGCAGCGGCGCCGAGCAGCTCGACGATGCGCTGCGGCGAAATCGGCGCCTCGGCAATGGTCACGCCAAACGGCGCAAGCGCGTTCTCCACTGCGCTGATGATCGCTGCGATCGCCGGGATCGTGCCGCCCTCGCCGGCGCCTTTCATCCCCAGCGGATTCAGCGGCGACGGCGTCTCGAGGTGCACCAGATCGACGTGCGGCACGTCGGTGGCGAGCGGCAGCAGATATTCGCCGAAGTTGGTGGACAGCGGCTGCGCATCGTCGTCATACACCATTCGCTCGTACAAGGCATTGCCGATACCATGCGCAACGCCGCCGACGATCTGGCCGTCGACTATCATCGGATTGATGACGCGTCCGCAGTCATGCGCGACGGTATAACGCGCGATGCTGACCGCGCCGGTTTCGATGTCGACCTCGACTTCGGCCACGTGCGTGCCATTGGAATACACCGCCTGATCGGGCGTGAAATACGCGGTGTGCTCAAGCCCCGGCGCCAGGCCGCCCGCCATCGAGAAGCCGGGCATGCCGATTGATTTGACCGCGATTTCGCGCAGACTCTTCCTGACATCCGGCGCGCTTTTCAGGCGCACATAGCCGTCGGCGAGTTCAAGCTCATCCTCGACGCATTCCATCATGCCGGCCGCGATTTTCCGCGCCTTGGCCGCAACCTCGACCGCCGCCAGATGGACCGAGGAACCGGCGTTGACCGCGGTGCGCGCCGCAAAGCTGCCGATCCCCAGCGCGATCGAGGCGGTGTCGGCGGTCACGATGGTCACGTCATTGAAATCGACGCCGAGCTGGTCCGCCGCAATTTGCGCGAGCGTCGTCTTGTGCGACTGGCCCTGCGGTGTCGCGCCCGTATACACGACGATCTTGCCCGAAGTCGCAACGCGCACCGTCGCTCCTTCATAGGGACCCAGCCCGGTCGCCTCGACCGCATTCGCCGCGCCGATGCCGAGGTAACGGCCTTCGGCGCGCGCCGCCGCCTGCCGCGCGCCAAAATCCGCGTAGCCGGCGGCTTCAAGCGCTGCTGCCTGGCACGCCGGATAGTCGCCGCTGTCGTAAGTAACCGGACGGCCGTCGCGGAAAATGATGCCGACGTTATACGGCATTTGCTCCGGCTGAATGAAGTTGCGCCGGCGCACTTCGGCACGCTCGAGCTTCAATTCGCGCGCGACGCGGTCCATCAGGCGCTCCATGGTCGTCACCGCCTCCGGCCGTCCCGCGCCGCGCACCGGTGTGGTCTGGATCTTGTTCGTAAATACCGAGATCACATCGAGCTTGAAATGCGGGATCACGTACGGTCCCGGCACCGTCGTCGCGGCGATCCACGGCAGCACGATGCCCCACGGCACGTACGCGCCGGTCTCGTGGATCAACTGGCCGCGCACGCCCAGGATTTTCGCATCGGCATCGACGGCAATCTCCATGTCCCAGTACTGGTCGCGCTCCTGGTGCGTGGCCAGAAAATTTTCGCGCCGGTCCTCGATCCATTTCACCGGACGATTGAGCAGCCGTGAAGCAACCGCGACGTTGACGTATTCGGGATAGAACGAACCTTTCGGCCCGAACCCGCCGCCGACGTCCGGCGTTATCACGCGCATCTGGTGGTCGCCGAGGTCGAACATGTCGAGCATGCAGCGCTTGATCCGGTGCGAACCCTGCGAGGACACGTATAAGGTGTAGCCCTGCGTTGGCGCGTCAAAGTGCGCGACGACGCCGCGGCACTCCATGAAGAACGGACCGCCGCGGTGCTGGTGGATTTGTTCGCGGAACACGTGGGCGGCGCCGGCGAACGCGCGGTCGGCATCGCCGACTTTGACCGGAAAACGCGCCGCCGTATTGGAATCGGCCCCGGCGTGCGCGGGCGGTGCGTCCGCGGCGAGCGCGGCGCGGCAGTCGTTTACCGCGGGCAATGGCACGTAATCGACTGCAACGAGCTGCGCCGCATCCTCGGCGATGTAACGGCTGTCGGCGATCACGCACGCCAGCGGTTCTCCCGCATAGCACGCCTCGTCCTTCGCCAGCGCGTAGGGCATGCGCGGCTGCCTGATCGCAGGGTGCGGCACCAGCAATGGCAGGGTCTGCGCGCGTACGGATTCCGGCAGATCGGCATACACGAGAACCGCGTGCACGCCGGGCAGCGCGAGCGCCGCGCGCTTGTCGATTTTGCCGATCTTCGCGTGGGCGTACGCACTGCGCACAAAGGCGGCGTGCAGAGTGCCGGGCAGGTGAATGTCGTCAACATACTGGCCCCTGCCCTGCAGGAAAGCCGGGTCTTCCTTGCGCTTGACCGACGCGCCGAACCAGGTGGAGCCCATCATGGCGCCTCGCGCAATTGCGTGACCGCGCAATTGCGCCTGGAATCTCCCCTCGCCCTCCGGGAGATGAGCGGGGGTGAGGGATGAACGTCGTCAGGAATTTTGTCGACGTTCATTCAGCGTTTTCCCGTATGCGCTTGGCCGCGTCGAGCGTGGCGGCGACGATGGCCTGATAGCCGGTGCAGCGGCAAAGGTTGCCGGACAGCGCCGCGCGAACTTCCGCTGCCGTGGGGTCCGGATGGTCGCGCAGAAATTCAGTCAGCGTCATCAGCATTCCCGGCGTGCAAAAACCGCATTGCAGGCCATGGTTGTCCTGGAACGCCTGCTGCAGCGGGCTGAGTTTCTCGCCGGCGGACAGCGCTTCCACGGTCGTTACCCCGGCGCCGTCGCATTGCACCGCGAGCATCAGGCACGCGCGCACGCTGACGCCGTCGACGAGCACCGTGCAGGCGCCGCACACGCCATGCTCGCACCCGACATGCGTGCCGGTGAGAGCGAGTTCATGGCGCAGAAAATCGACCAGCGTCAGGCGCGTTTCGACTTCCCGCGCATACGCCCGGCCGTTCACATTCAGCGTGATCGCTCGCATGTCAGCCATGCGCGTTGTCCAATGCGCGCGCAGCCGCCGTTTCGAGCGCGCGATACGTAAGCACGCGGGCGAGATGCTGCCGGTATGCCGCCGTAACATAAGCATCCGCCGTCGCCTCGAGTTTGCCGGCTTCCGCCGCTGCCGCTTTGAACGTGGCGGCATCCGGCCGCTGGCGCAGCAGCGCCCGTTCAATCGGCGCGGGCCGCACCGGCGCATGCCCCAAACCCGACAAGGCGATCGATGCCTCCGCGATACGACCGTCGCGGTCGAGCCCCATCAGCACGGAGCATGCGACGACGGCGAAATCGCCATGCCGCCGCGCGAACTCGACGAAGGCATAGCCGCAGTCGCGTTTGGGCAATGGCAACGTGAGGCCCGCCAACAATTCGTCCGCTTCAAGGCACGTCGTCATATAGGCCGCGGCGAATTCGGCGAACGCAATGTCGCGTTGGCCGCGCCGGGAAGCGGCATGCAGGGTCGCGCCAAGCAACGCCGCGATGTTGACGAGTTCCGCCGATGGGTCAAGGTGGCACAGCGAGCCGCCGATGGTGCCGCGATTGCGCGTCTGGCGATGCCCCACGTGGCCGAGCGCCGCCTGCAATATCGCGCAGCGCTGTCCGACTTCGCCCGACAACTCGAGCTCGCGCTGGCGCGTCATCGCGCCGACCTGCATTGCGTCGCCGGTAAAGCGCAAGTACGCGAGCGCGGACACCTTGTTCAGATCGATCAGGTGATCCGCCATCACATAGCGGAAATTCATCATCGGCATCAGCGACTGCCCGCCGGCGAGCACGCGCGCGTTTTCATGTGTCGCCAGCAAGTCGACCGCGGCGTCGACGGTGCGCGGATCATGGTAGGTAAAGGGGGCGGGCTTCACGTCGGAGGATGCTCCATCGGACCAGCGGATTTCGCGTTCAAGCGGGCTTTTCGACCTTACGCACGGGCGTCTCCGGCGCCACGTCCCCGCGCTGCCGCGCGAGAGTCGCGATGCCGTTCTTTTCCCAGTCACCGGCGGTCGCGCATTGTGCAAAGCGCTCCCACGTGTCAGTCCAGTCACCGAGCGTATAGCCGTGCCACGGCGCCCTGGCGGTGAGCGCGGGCAGACCGAGTTCCTCCCAAATGACGCGCGCGCCTTCCATGTACTCGCGTGTCGGCAACGCGAGCGGCGCCATCGCATATTTTTGCGTGGCATCGATCAGCAGGGTCGACTCGGCTTGTTTGGGGCCGTACTGCGAGCCCTGTACACCGCGACGATATGGCGCGATCTGCACGTCCTCGATCGGATTGGACCGGTACGCGAGCGACCAGAACACGGCGTCCGTGCTTTCGGGATCGATGTCTTCACTGACTGCGATCACGATCTTGCCGCACTCGGGCCTGAGCGTCGCCGCACCCTGCAGGCCGCGCCACACTTCGGTGCGCAGCGCACCGCGCGCGAACTGCACGAAGATGACCGGCCGCAAATTGGAAAGGGGCTCGTGCATCACCACACGCTTCACACTCCTGATCGACAGGCTGTCGCGCAAATGCGCGAGAAAAAGCGGCTCATACGCGACTTTCTTGACGACACTCGATTCGCTCGGCGTAACCTGGCTGATGATGGCCGTGAAGACCGGCGCGTGCTTGTGCGTAATCGCGGTGACGCGCATCGGCATGTTGAACGCTTCGAGCGCGACGTAACCGTTGCTTTCGCCGAACGGCGCCTCCGGTTCGAGCATGGCGGTGTCGATCACGCCTTCGATGACGATTTCCGCGTCGGCCGGCACTATGAGATCGATCGTCACGCATTTCGCCGTGCGGATCGCCTCGCCCGCCAGCGCTCCCGCCACCCCGAGTTCGTCGGCGTCGATCGCAAGTTTCTGCGGGCCGGTAAAGAACACCACCGGCGCGCAACCGACGACGATGGCGATCGGCATGGGCTCCTTGCGTTCGCGGTATTTGAGCCAGTGCACGTAGCCGCCGGCGCCGCCGACGCGCGCGACCATGCGCACGCCCAGGCGATCGGTCGCCTTCAGCGCGGCACGGTAGGTGCCCATATTCTGGATGCCATTGTCCGGATCGCGCGTGATGCATAGCGTCGCCGTCAGGTACGGCGCGGCATCGAAGCCGGGCGTCGAGATCGGCACCGGGAGCCGCGCGAGGCCGCCGCCGGGTGTGCGCAATGCGTCGCCCGTGATGACAACCTGCTGGCATGCCGGCGCGCTCACCACGACGGGTGGAATCGGGTTTGCGATCGCATGCATCCAGGTTGCGCCGATCTCGGCGACCGGCTTGCCCATGCCGACGGCGTAGATCCGGGGCGACGCGGCGAGCGCGCCCACTACCACCGGCATGTCGTAGCGCCGGCCCTTCGAGTCGACGACGTGGGTGAACAGGAAGGCGCGGCGTTGATCCTCGGGCATACCGCCGAGAAACTGCCAGCGCACCAGCGGCTGCAACTCGGTGTCCTTGTTGATCGGCCGGTCGACGCGCACCAGCAATCCCTGCGCCTCCAGATCCGCGATGTGATCCTGAAAATCCTGCCGCGGCCTGGTCGCGCCGGACGGCAGCGCGCCGTGATTGGGTTTGGAATCGTCAGGCATCCGGGCAGCGCTCCATGACAGATGAAAATACTATATGCGGCATCCCGGACGCCGACGGCATGCGACCGGCACAGAGCACACCACAGCGCACCAACATTGGCTGACGCCGGACAGCGCGGCGCGTCTGGTAGACTTTCACGTTGATTCCGGAGTTTATCACCGTGCCGCATGTTCACGACCTCACGCTCGCGATGATACTGGCTGCCTGCCTCGCGCCGGCAGCTACCGCCACCGCGCAAACCTATCCGGGCAAACCGATCACGATCATCGCGCCGAGTTCGCCGGGCGGACCGGTTGACCTCACCGCGCGCCTCATCGCACCGCAACTCGCCAAAATCACCGGCCAGCAGATCGTCGTCGAAAACCGCCCGGGCGCGTCGCAGAAGATCGGCATGCAGGCGCTGTTGCGCGCGCCGAAAGACGGTTACACGTTCTCCGTCGTGTCGGCCGCGTCGATGACCATCAACCCGCTGCTCGAACGCAACGTCGGCTACGACCCGCTCAGGGATTTCACGCTGCTCACGTCGGCGGTGGAAACGTTTTCCGTGCTCGTCGTGCACCCGACGGTGCCGGTGCGCACGGTGCGCGAACTGGCGGCTTACGGCACGTCCCACCCCGGCAAGCTCACCTATGGCGACGGCGGCAAGGGCACGCGCATCCACTTCACCACGGTAGACCTGCTGCAGCGGCTCGGCGTCAGGGCGATACACGTCCCGTACAAGGGCGATCCGCCGGCGTTCAACGATCTCCTGGCCGGCCAGATCGATATGATGATGCCGGTGGCCGGCGTCGCGAAGCCGTTTGTGGACTCGCGGCGCGTTAAAGCGCTCGCGGTCGACGGCGCCAAACGCTGGGATCAGTTGCCGGATGTGCCGACGGCCGCGGAATCCGGCATCCGCGAACTGCAGACTCCACTCTACCGCGCGTGGCTCGGTTACGCGGCTGCTGCCGGTGTCCCGCCGGACATCGCGGCGAAACTGCAAAACGCGTTGCTCACCGCACTGCGCAGCGCGGAGGTCAGGGATGCATTCGCCGCGGTGGGGTTCCAGGTCGTTGGCTCGTCGCCGCAGGAATTTGCGGCGGCCATCCGCGCGGAACTCGAACGCAATCGCAAGCTGATCGACAGCGGCGCGATCAAAATAGAATAACGGCTGCGGTCCCGGCGGGTTCACCGTCACTGTCCGACCCGATCATGCGCGAATACCAGCGCACTAATGCGGGGCCCTACTCCAGTTCAAGCCCCAGGCGATACACCCGGTTCGCGGTGCCGAAAAACAGCGCAGTTTTTTCTGCCGCTGAACAGCCGGCCGCGATTCTTTTGAAGCCATTCCACAGCGTGGTATAGCTGCAGGACTGCTTGTCGACCGGAAAATTGCTCTCGAACATGCAGCGGTCGGGGCCGAAAGCGTCGATGCAGGTTTCGATGTAGGGCCGCCATGCAGCCGCCAGTTCCGCGGAAGACGCAGGACTCTCCCGACGCTCAAAACCAAAGCCGAAAAACAACATCCCGAGCCCGCCGAGCTTTACTACAACATTGGGGCAGCGGGAGAGTTCGACGAGCGCGCCGCGCCAGGCCGCGAAGACTTCCGCGCGGCGATTGGCGTACGGCCCGACGCCCAACGGCGCGCCGATGTGATTGAGCACGATCGTCGTGTCGGGAAAGGTGCGCGCGAGGTCCGCGAACAGCGGAATTTGATGATGGAACAGCCAGGCGTCGAACGTCATGCCGAGCGGCGCAAGTTGCGCGAAGCCCGCGCGGAATCGCGGGTCGGTCATCCGGTCCGCCGGCGGCCGGCGAACCCCGTAATTGATGTCGCTGGCATCCCACATCAGCGGATCGCGGATGCCGCGAAAGCGGCCCTTGCCGGCGGCGATATGCGCGAGCAACCCTTCACGCACGTCCGCGCCATGCGTGAGATCGAGCGTGCCGACGATCCCGGCGCACGGCGTACAGCGGCCAAAGTCCGGCGCGTCGGCGAGACACCGCATGACGAAATCAGTTTCGCCGACGGGGCGCAGCAACGCCGGTCCGTCAGTGCGGTAGCGTGTCTGCGAATCGATAAACACGGTGGCGCGAATAGCATGACCGCCCGCCAGATCAACGGCCAGTTCAGGCAGGTGGTAGCGGCCGTGCGCGCCCTCGCGCAGGTGATGATGCGGAT
>JAYWDM010000691.1:0-2924 GCA_043779885.1 Betaproteobacteria bacterium
CAGCCCCCGGTGAAGAAGAGCGCGAAGCGCTGGCGGATGAATTTCGTCACCGCAGCCAGCCGCAGCACGAGGTGGATGTGGCGGGTTTTGCCGTGGGGAAATTCGAGGTGACGCGGGGCCAGTACCGGGTGTTCGCGGCGGCGACGGGCCGCGCCAATGACGGGTGTTTCATCTGGACCGGGGCCGCGTTTGAGCAAGACCCGGCGAAAGACTGGCGCAACCCCGGCTACGCGCAGGACGACCCGCATCCGGTGGCGTGCGTCAGTTGGGACGACGCCAGCGCCTATGCGAGGTGGCTCAGCCGGAAGACCGGCAAGGACTATCGTTTGCCGAGCGAAGCGGAATGGGAATACGCGGCGCGAGCAGGCACGACGACGCCGCGTTTTTGGGGCGACGCCGGAAATTTGTCCTGCGGCTATGCCAACGGGGCGGATCTCACCGCCGCGGCGCAGGTGCCCGGCGCGCGTGACTGGGCGATCGCCAATTGCAATGACCACTACGCCTACACCGCCGCTGTCGGAAGTTATCGCGCCAATGCATTCGGTCTCTACGATATGCTGGGCAACGTGGGCGAGTGGACGCAGGACTGCTGGAACGCAAATTACCGCGGCGCACCGCGGGATGGGAGCGCATGGGCTGCCGGCGATTGTTCCCTGCGCGTGGTGCGCGGTGGTTCGTGGGAGGACGCCCCGGTGGGCGTGCGCGCCGCGTACCGCGTCGGAAGTCCCACCGTTATCCGGGTCTACACCCGCGGTTTTCGTGTTGCCAGAACGGCTAACTGAGACGACGGCGCTATAGGCGACAACCCGCAATCTCATCGGGATTGTCGGCCTGCGCGTGCTCCGCCTGCGGGAATGGGCCCGGATGACCGCTATCAGCGGAAGCGTCGGTCTGCTCCTTCTCCCCTTGCGGGAGAAGGCCGGGATGAGGGGAAACGGACTTGCTCGACCGCATTCTCCGCGTGTGCACGCTTTGCGGCAGGTTCAGTAGAATGCGAAATCGCTTCACCATGAAAAACCCCATCGATTATCGTTCGCGCGCACGCGCCGCATTTATTGCCGCGGCGCTTCTGACCGCACCTTGCGCGACGCACGCAGCGTCCGCGGAATGCGTTCCGGTCGGCTCATGGGCAGCGCCCGCCGCGTCGGGCCCGCAACCGGTTGCGAATACCGATCTTCTCGTGCGTCTTGCGCGCCAGTCGGTGGTGCTGCTCGGGGAATCGCACGACAGCGCGGAAGATCATCGCTGGCAACTGCAGACGCTCATCGAACTGCACGCCTGGCGTTCCCACCTGGTGCTCGCATTCGAAATGTTTCCGCGGCGGGTGCAGCCGGCGCTCGACCGCTGGGTCGCGGGCGAATACACCGAAGCGGAATTTCTGCAGGCGGTCGACTGGAATAAGGTCTGGAATTTCGACCCGCAGCTCTATCTGCCGATTTTTAATTTCGCGCGCATGAACCGCATTCCGATGGTCGCGATCAACGTGGAGCAGACGCTCGTGCGTGCGGTGGGCGCCAAGGGCTTGGCCGCAGTGCCGGCCGATACTCGCGAAGGCATAACGAACCCGGCGGCGCCGTCGGCTGCCTACATCGATTATCTGGCGCCGATTTATCGCGAGCATCAGCGCGAAACCCCGGCGCAGACGGAGAAAGCCTTCGACCACAACGATGCCGCGTTCCGCCGCTTCGTCGACTCGCAGCAGTTTTGGGACCGCGCCATGGCGCAGGGCATCGCGGGCGCGGTGTCACGGCAGGGCGCCCCGCTCGTCGTCGGCATACTCGGCATGGGACACATGGTGCAAGGCTACGGCGTGCCCCATCAGCTTGCCGATCTGGGCGTGCGCAACGTGTCGTCGCTGTTGCCTTGGCAGCACGGCAGCGAATGCAAGCGGCTCATCGCGGGCTATGCCGAAGCGGTGTTCGGCGTTGCGGCGGCGAAAGTGGACGCGGCGCCGGAGCGGCCCCGGCTGGGCGTGCAGATCGATACGAAAGGCGGCGGCGTGCGCGTGCTGGCCGTGACGAAAGGCAGCATCGCGGAAGCGGCCGGCATACGCGATGGCGACGTCCTCACCGAAGCTGCTGGCGTGCCGTTGAAAGAGTTCATGGACCTGCGCGCGGTCGTCCAGCGCCAGGCGGCCGGCACCTGGCTACCGCTCAAGGTCATGCGGCAAAACGAGACGCTCGAACTCATCGCGAAATTTCCGCCCGCCCGGCCGTGATGGATTCCGCGCGCAAGCCCGGAGCGCTCTTCGTCTTTGTCGCTGCGTGGTGTGCGGCCGCAGCGGCTTTTGCCGCGGCGCCGGTTGGCTACGACATCAGCGTGCGCATCGATCCCGCGACGCGCGCACTCAACGGCACCGCCACTATCATCGTCCCGCCGGGAAAATCCGCCGAACTCGTGCTTGCGCGGCGTTTCGAAGTCGAAAGCCTGTCGATTGACGGCGCAACGGCGGCCGCGCCGCGCATTGCAAACGGACTTTCGACCTGGCGGCTGGCCGCGGCGATCACCCCGCGCACGATAGCGATGCGCTGGCATGGCCGGCTCGACGCGCTCGATGCGACGCTCGATCATCGCCAGACGCTGGCCGCGGCTTCGCCGGTGACAGGTGCCGAGGGCACGTTTCTGCCGGCGGCGGGCGCGTGGTTTCCGCAGGCGGGCGGGCTCATGCCCGGCTATCGCGTGTCGATTGACCTGCCGCACGGGCAGCGCGGCATCGTTCCCGGCCGTCTCGTCGAAGAATCCGAAACTGAGGGCCGCTACCGCGCGCGCTTCGAATTCCTGCATCCGGCGCAGGGCATCGACCTCATGGCCGGGCCGTATCGCGTCGAAACCCGCGCGATAAAAACATCGAACGGAAAGCCGGTGGTGCTGCGCACCTACTTTCATCCACGGATTGCGGAGCTGGCAGCGGGCTATCTCGACTC
>JAYWDM010000692.1:0-20795 GCA_043779885.1 Betaproteobacteria bacterium
GCCAGGCATTGCAGCATCTGGAAATAGAACTGGTTGCGCCGGTCCCAGCCGCGCACGGCGCCCGCGCCGAGAGAAAGATGCGGGCACGCGACGACGCGCCTGGGATCGAAGAAACTGATGTGGCCCAGGCCGTCGCAGCGCGGGCACGCGCCCATCGGGTTGTTGAACGAAAAGAGCCGCGGCTCCATTTCCGGCAGCGAGTAGGTGCAGGCCGGGCACGCGAATTTCGCGGAGAACAAATGCTCGCGGCCGGAGTCCATCTCGACGGCAAGGGCGCGCCCGTCGGCATGCCTCAACGCCGTTTCGAACGATTCGGCGAGCCGCTGTTTGAGTTCGGGGCGCACCTTCAGCCGGTCGACCACCACTTCGATCGTGTGCTTGATGTTTTTCTTGAGCTTCGGCAGGGCGTCGATCTCGTGCACCTTGCCGTCGATGCGCACGCGCACGAAGCCTTGCGCGCGCAGTTCGTCGAGCAGATCGGCCTGCTCGCCCTTGCGGCCGACGATCAGCGGCGACAGGATCATCAGCCGCGTCTCCGCGGGCAGTTGCAGCACGTGATCGACCATCTGCCCGACGCTTTGCGCCTCGAGCACGATTTTGTGCTCGGGGCAGTGCGGATCGCCGACGCGCGCGAACAAGAGGCGCAGATAGTCGTGAATTTCGGTGATCGTGCCGACAGTCGAACGCGGATTGTGGCTGGTTGCCTTCTGCTCGATCGAGATCGCCGGCGACAGGCCTTCAATCAGGTCGACGTCCGGTTTTTCCATCAGCTGCAGAAACTGGCGCGCGTACGCCGACAGCGATTCGACGTAACGGCGCTGGCCTTCCGCATACAGCGTGTCGAAGGCGAGCGAGGACTTGCCTGATCCCGACAGGCCCGTGATCACGATCAGGCGGTTGCGCGGCAGATCGAGGCTGACGTTTTTCAGATTGTGCGCGCGCGCGCCGCGTATGCGTATGAGGCCGGCGCTGCCGGCGTGCGCATCAGGCCCCGCGGTGGCGAGGCGCACATGGGCGGGTCGGTTTATGGGCAAGAAACGATAGTCCCGAAGTAAACCTGCTAATATACCGGACTTTCGCGCCTTGCCCCAAGCCGTATTTCAACATGCATCCCGGTAACAAGATGAGCGCCGCCGAATTGCGCGCGAGCCTGAGCCTCGCCAGCATCTTCGGGTTGCGCATGCTCGGCATGTTCGTGATCCTGCCGGTTTTCGCGATTTACGCGGAACATCTCAAGGGCGGCGACAACCTGACACTGGTTGGCCTGGCGCTCGGCGCCTACGGACTCACGCAGGCGATCCTGCAATTCCCGTTCGGCTGGCTGTCGGACCGCTATGGCCGCAAGCCCGTCATTTACATCGGCCTCGCGATATTCGCGCTGGGCAGCTTTGTCGCGGCTGCCGCGGACGATATTTACATCGTGATTCTGGGCCGCGTGCTGCAGGGCTCCGGGGCGATTTCCGCGGCGGTGATCGCGATGGTTGCCGATCTCACGCGCGAAGAGCAGCGCACCAAGGCCATGGCGATGATCGGCTCCACGATCGGGCTGACGTTCGCGGTGTCGCTGGTGGCCAGCCCGTGGCTCAATCAGTTGATCGGCGTGCCGGGTATATTCGCGATGACGGGCGTGCTGTCATTGCTGGCGATGGCCGTCGTTTACGCGGTGATTCCGGACGTGCCGGCGCCTGACGCCGCGCCCGCGCCGCGGGTCGCGCCGGGATTTGCACGGGTATTGCGCGACCCCCAGCTCGCACGCCTGAATTTCGGCATCCTCGCGCTGCATGCGGTGCTGATGGCGTTGTTCATCGTCGTGCCGCTGTCGTTGCGCGACGCAGGACTCGCGGTCGATCATCACTGGCAGATTTATCTGCCCGTTATGCTGGGCTCGATTGTGCTGATGCTGCCACTGATGCTGATCGCCGAGCGGCGCGGCCACGTCAAGCCGGTTTTCGCCGGTGCGATCGCGCTGCTGCTGCTCGGTCAGCTGACGATGCCGTGGCTGCTGCACGGCGTGGAGGGGATAGCCGTCTTTCTGCTCATTTTTTTCACGGCGTTCAACCTGCTCGAAGCGATGCTGCCGTCCCTGACTTCGAAGCTCGCACCGCCCGGCGCCAGAGGCGCGGCGATCGGCGTCTACAGCAGCGTGCAGTTTCTGGGCACGTTTGTCGGCGCCGTGAGCGGCGGCTTTTTATACGGGCATTTCGGCGCGCGCGGCGTATTCGTGTTCGATGCAGTCCTGCTGTCCGCCTGGCTGGTGCTTGCCGCGGGCATGCAGGCGCCCGCGCGGGTGCTGACGCGGACTTTCACCATTCCGCTGCTGGACAGCGCGCAGGCGCGTTCGCTCTCGGCGCGCATCGAGGCGCAACCCGGGGTGCGCGAAGTGCAGCTTGCCGCCGGCGAGCGCACCGCTTATCTGAAAGTGGACGCGGCCGGTTTTGACGAACAAGTCGTGTTAGGATTGATTGAAGACGCAACTTTGAGCGCTTAATATAATGCAACGCGCCCTTAAATTGGAGGCCCATTATGGCATCAGTGAATAAAGTGATATTGGTTGGCAACCTTGGCAAGGACCCCGACTCGCGTTTCCTGCCCGATGGCGGCGCGGTGTGCAATTTCAGTCTCGCCACCACTGACAAATGGAAAGACAAGAGCGGCGAGCAGCAGGAGCGTACCGAATGGCATCGCATCGCCACGTTTAACAAACTGGCCGAAATCTGCGGCGAATATCTGAAAAAGGGCTCGCAGGTTTATGTCGAAGGGCGGCTGCAAACGCGCAAATGGCAGGACAAGGAAGGCCATGACCGTTACACCACCGAAATCGTCGCCGACCGCATGCAGATGCTCGGCTCGCGTGCCGGCGGTACCGAGTCGATGGCGCGCGGCGAACCGAAGGCGGCGGAAGCAGCGCCGGCCGGCGGCGGCAAGCCGGCCGCCAAAAAAGGCGGCGGCGCATCGTTCGACGACATGGACGACGACATTCCGTTCTAGGCTGTCGCCGGCGCACGCCACGCGGCCTTTTTTAAGTATCCAGTGCCGCACAGCCCGCTTGGGTTCCCTGCGCGTCGCCGTGCGGCGGACTGGTTCTGCGGAATCCGGACGAGCTTAAAGCGCTGGTTGCGTAATTTTTGATTTTTCGCCGCCGCTGGCATCCGCACGGTGCGGCGGAACGCAGTTGATCCGGAACATGAAAAAAACCATCCGCTACGGCGAATATCTGGGCGCGGTGCGCGCGCGGCAGCGCGTTGTCAACTTCAATCACGTCGTTGCTGCCGATCATGCGTCCGCGCACCGGCGCCAGCGGCTGCGCGTGAAAGATTTTTACCGGCTGCTCTCACCGTACGTGAGTGCGCGCTTCGCCGAGCAATTCAGGTCCGTGGTGCCGCTTGCGCTGTTTCTGGCGCTGTTCGAACTGATCGTGCTGCGGGGCACGGTTGAAGAGGCGCCGCCCATCGCGCTCGGTATCCTCGCCGTGATCGTCGGGCTGATGCTGTTTATCGAAGGCATCCAGCACGGCCTGATGTCGTTCAGCGAAAACATCGGCTTCAATCTGCCGAGCCGCTCGACCTTGCCGGTAATCGGCGCCGTTGCACTCGTGCTCGGCGCTGCGGCAACTTTCGCCGAACCGGCAATTGCGGCCTTGCGCACGGCCGGCAGCCTCACCGATCCGCAGCGCGCGCCGGTGCTTTACTCGCTGCTCAATCATCACGGCGGCGCGTTGGTTGCGGTGGTCGCCTTGAGCGTCGGGCTCGCCGTGATGCTCGGCCTGTTGCGCATGATGATGAACTGGCGGCTCAAGACGGTGATCATCATGGTTCTGCTGCCCTGCCTCGCGCTGACCGCGTATCTGGCGGGGCAGCCGCAATACGCGTCGGTACTCGGGCTTGCATGGGACTGCGGCGCGATTACGACCGGACCCGTCACGGTGCCGCTGGTCGTCGCGCTCGGTGTCGGCGTGGCGGCCGCGGCCGGCAGCGAGGATAACCCGCTGTCGGGTTTCGGGATCGTCACTCTCGCCTCGCTGTTCCCGGCGATGGCGGTAATGCTGCTCGCGCTCGTGCTGCCGGTGGAGGGTGTGCAGACGGCGGCGCTGGCGGCGGACGCGCCGCCGTGGTACACGCAAACCCCCGCTGCGGACGTGCTCGCAGCGCTGCGCGCTATCCTGCCGCTGGCGTTTCTGTTGTGGCTGATTCAACGCGTTCTGCTCAGGCAGCCCATCGCCAATCGCGGTGTCGTCATGTACGGTCTCTCCTTGTGCATATTGGGCATGCTGTTGTTCAACCTTGGGCTCGCCTACGGGCTTGCTCCGCTCGGCAATCAGGCCGGCGGCCTGCTGCCGGCGGCGTTCGCTGAATTTCACGCGGTGCAGGGTTCGCCGCTCTATCCTTACTGGGCGGGTCTGCTCATAGTCGTCAGTTTCGCCGCGGCGCTGGGGTTCGGCGCGACGCTGGCCGAGCCTGCGCTCAGTGCAATGGGCATCACCGTGCAGAATCTTACCGATGGCGCGTTCCCCCGCGCTTTGCTGGTCCGCGGCGTGGCGGTCGGCGTCGGCATCGGCACCGCCGCCGGTGTAATCAAGATCGTGCTGGACCTTCCCATTGCGGGCCTGCTGCTGCCAGCCTATTTCATTGCCCTGGTGATGACGGCGCTGTCCGAGGAAATCTACGTCAACCTGGCGTGGGACAGCGCGGGCGTCACCACCGGACCGGTGACGGTGCCGCTGGTGCTCGCCATGGGCCTCGGGCTCGGCCAGGCGGTGGGCGCGGTCGAAGGCTTCGGCATCCTGGCGCTCGCATCGGCCGGCCCGGTCCTAAGCGTGCTCGCGATAGGTTTGTGGATACGGTTGCGCATCGCGAGCAGTCATGCCCGCCGCGCAGGGATGGAGGCGGGGCAATGAGCGAGGGTATCGTCGTATTGACGGACGCGATGCTGATCACGTGCATCGTGCAGCGCGGCGTTGCGGACAAGGTGGTCGATGCCGCGATGCGGGCGGGCGCCCACGGCGCCACCATTTTCTACGCGCGCGGCACCGGCGTGCGCCAGCGCCATCTCGGCGTGCTCGGCATCACGATCAGCGCCGAGAAGGAGGTCGTGCACATCGTGGTGCCCAGCGAGCAGGCCGACAGCGTATTCGAAAGCATGCATGCCGCCGCCAAGATCGACACCCCGGGCATGGGCATCCTGTACATGACGCCGGTCGAGAAGATGGCCACCTACGTGCCGCCGGAAGTGGTGGCCCGGTACGCGCGCGATTGATTCGTCATGACAATCACCAGAACAGCACACCGGCTCATCACGTGCGTCATGCCGGCCGGGCGCGGGCTCGAGCTGATCGAGCAGTTGCGTGAACTGGGCGTCACCAGCGCGCAGGTGCATCACGCGCGCGGCGTCGGTCAAAGCAGCAAGCGCCGGCGCGGCGTGTCGCTGTATGCCGAGCGCGAGGTGGTGCAGGCGCTGGTGGCGGCGGCGCGCGCCGACGAAGTTTTCGAGTTTCTCTACGCGGCCGCCGGGATCGGACGGCCGCACGCCGGCATGCTCTTGATGGAAAAGGTCGCCCACGGGATACCGCTCATGTTGCCGGATCTGCCGGACGAGACATGAGTATCGCCGCGGGCGCGGGGAAATTCATCAGCGCGAAGCGGATGAATTTCCCCGCCGATCACAGCGGCTGCAATGCGCAGATCCGCGCTCTGCCGGTCGAGCCAGGCAAACAGTTGTTACGAGCGCCTGTGCATGCGCCAGCGTCGCTCACGCGCGGGCTTTCCTGTGGTGGGCAAGCAGTAACGCCACTGCGCACGAGGCAAGGCGCGTTTGCACGGTGTCGGCGCGGCTGGTCAGTACGATCGGCACGCGCGCGCCGAGGACGATGGCGGCGGCTTGCGCATCTGCGAGGTATTCAAGTTGCTTGGCGAGCATGTTGCCCGCTTCCAGGTCAGGCACTACCAGGATATCCGCACGGCCGGCGACCGCGGACTTGATGCCTTTGGTTTTTGCCGCGACGATCGACACGGCGTTGTCGAATGCGAGCGGTCCGTCGAGCACGCCGCCGGTGATTTGCCCGCGGTCGGCCATTTTGCACAATGCCGCCGCATCCAGTGTCGAGCGCTGCCTGGGCATCACCATTTCCACCGCGGCCAGGATCGCGACCTTGGGCTCGGCGACCTGCAGCACCTGCGCGAGGTCGATGGCGTTTTGCACGATGTCGACTTTATCTTCGAGGGTCGGATTGATGTTGATCGCGGCGTCGGTGATGAGCAGCATGCGCGGATAGGTCGGCACGTCCATGATGAAGACGTGGCTGATGCGGCGGGCGGTGCGCAATCCCGTTTCGCCGGCGACGACTTCGGCCATCAGTTCATCCGTGTGCAGGCTGCCTTTCATCAAAGCCTCGACGGTGCCTTCGCGTGCCATTGCAACCGCAAAGTTGGCGGCGGCGTGGCTGTGCGGGACGTCGACGATGCGGTACGGACTCAAGTCGACGTCTTCCGCGCGAGCCACGGCGTGTATCCTGGCCTGCGGGCCGACCAGGACCGGCACGATTAAATTCGCCTTCGCGGCCTCCACCGCGCCCAGCAGCGACGCGCGGTCGCACGGATGCACCACCGCCATCGATATCGGCGCGGGCGCCTCCGCCATTGCGATCAGGCGGCGGTACTGGGATGTTTTGTCCGTCACCCGCACCTCCGGCAGCGTTATGCGCGGCCGCCGGACTTTCTCCCTGGGGGCTCTGACCTCCGCAGTACCGCTCATTACGGTCTGGTTGTTCTGGTTTACGCACTTGCAATCGAAGGTGACATGGTGATGGTGCTCGAACTTGCCGGTCACCGTCACCGTCACGGTGATGGTGTCGCCGAGCGTGACCGGCCGTGAAAAATGCAGCGACTGGTCGAGGTAAGTCGTGCCGGGCCCGGGCAACTGCGTGCCGAGCACGCTCGAAATCAATGCGCCACCCCACATGCCGTGGGCGATGACTTCCTGAAAACTGCTGCTTTTCGCGTATTCCGGATCGAGGTGCGCGGGATTGATATCGCCGGACATGGCGGCAAAGAGCTGAATGTCCGCGAGCTTCAGCGTGCGTACGAGGCTGGCGGAATCGCCAACCTTGATTTCGTCGTAGGTGCGGTTTTCGATGTATTCCATGATCGTCGTCCGGGCGCGGCTTGCGGGGCGCGGCGCCGCGCAATTATGCATGCACGCAACGACTAAGGCCAATCGCGGGCCCCATCGCGCGCGCAGTCCGGTTTCGAGTATCCCGGAAGTCGGCCCGCGCCTGTTGACGTGGGTCAACGCTCACTACGCACGGTTCCATGGCTGAGACTCTTGACGCAGGTCAAACGGGCGGCGCGCCACGCGCCTAGAATGGCCGCTACGTTCAAACCGAGTTGACTGGAGCGCAAAGTGCACACGGATCTGACCCAAAAACTGATTGCGGATTACAAGGTGCTGGTGACCGACGCCGAGGAATTGATCAAGGCGACTGCCGGCCAGTCGACGGAGAAAATCACCGCAGCGCGCATCCGGATGCAGCACGCGCTGCTTGAACTCAAACCGCGGCTGGCGAATACCGAGGCCGTAATGCGCGATAAGGCGCGGGTAACCGTCAGCGTTGCCGACGAATATGTTCATCACAATCCATGGACCGCGCTCGCGATTGCGTCCGGTTGCGGTGTGCTTGTCGGATTGCTGATTGGCCGGCGCTAAACGCGGCCGCCGCTAGGCCGCGTTCGGCCGCTGGCAGCCGGTATTACTGCCAGCAGGTGGCGCCACTGCGTGCCCGTCGCGGCGCGCGAACCTCTTGTTTTTCATCAATTCCCCCCCATTTCTCTGGCTGCGGGGGACGCTTTCCGCTATAATCCAACCTTTTGAATTTGAGACAAATTATGCCCATCTATGAGTATCGATGCGGGGCGTGCGGCTGGCAGCAGGAACTTCTGCAGAAAATGAGCGATGCGCCGCTCAAGGACTGTCCCGAGTGCGGTAAACCAAGCATGAGCAAAATGGTTACGGCCGCCGGTTTCCACTTGAAAGGCAGTGGCTGGTACGTGACCGATTTCAAGAGTGGCGCCAAGCCGCAGACCAAGGCCGACGACAACGCGGCATCGAAGGCGGACGATAAGAAGGCAGACGCTAAACCGGCGGCCAGTGCAGACGATAAACCGGCTCCTAAGTCTGGCGACAAGCCGGCAGCGGACGCACCTGCGAAAAAAGCCGAAGTCGCGGCGCCGAAGGCTGCCTCTACCACCAATCCAGCCGGCAGCTGATCTGCGCGCGCCGCTGCCGCGCGTCCGGCAGTCTGTTCAAGCAGGAAATCGAACGTGTTGCCGCGCTTACCGCGCGGGTCGTTGCTTAAGCTTGCAAAGTGAGGATGCAGTTGAAAAAGTATTTCATCACCGGTTTACTGATCTGGGTCCCGCTCGGCATTACGCTGTGGGTGCTGCATCTGCTGGTCAGCACCATGGACCAGACTCTCCTGTTGTTGCCTGAAGAGTTCCAGACCGAGCGGTGGCTCGGCGTGCACGTGCCCGGCATGGGCGTGGTGCTCACGTTCGTCATCGTAGTCGGGACCGGCCTGGTCGCCGCCAATATTCTCGGCCAGCGCCTGCTGCGGGTATGGGAAATCGTGCTCGGCCGCATTCCCTTCGTCAATGCGGTCTACAACAGCGTGAAGCAGGTGTCGGACACGCTCTTTTCGTCGAGCGGCCAGGCGTTCCGCCAGGCGCTGCTGGTGCAATACCCGCGCGAGGGTTCGTGGACAATCGCGTTTCTGACCGGCCAGCCGGGTGGCGACGTGACCAATTATTTGCGCGGGGATTATGTCAGCGTCTACGTGCCGACGACGCCGAACCCGACCTCGGGATTTTTCCTGATGATGCCGAGGGCGGACGTCATCGAGCTCGACATGAGCGTCGATGCGGCGCTCAAGTACATCATATCGATGGGCGTAGTCGCGCCCGGCAACCGCGGGCGTCGCATCGGCAATGCGCCCGTGCCGCCCGTGCGGGCGGAAGCCGCGCGCCAGCAGGCGGTCAATCAGTAGCGCTGGCCGCCGACCGGCCGCCTCTGCCGTCAATCAACTTCAATCCCGAATCGACATTTATCATGCGTAGCGAATATTGCGGTTTGATCAGCCGCCGGCATTTGAGCCAGACCATCACCGTCTGCGGCTGGGTCCATCGCCGGCGCGACCACGGCGGCGTCATTTTCATCGACCTGCGCGACCGCGAAGGATTATTGCAGGTGGTGTGCGATCCGGACAACCCGGCAACGTTCCAGACCGCGGAAACGCTGCGCAACGAGTTCGTTGTCCAGGTCACCGGCACGGTGCGCGAACGCCCGCCGGGCACGGCCAACGCCAATCTTGTCAGCGGCGAGGTCGAAGTGCTCGCCGGTGAAATCCTGATCCTGAATACGTCGCTGACGCCGCCGTTCATGATGGACGACGATACGCTGTCGGAAAACGTGCGGCTCGAGTATCGCTTTCTCGATTTGCGCCGGCCGCAGATGCAGAAAAATCTGCGCCTGCGCTACCGGACATCGATGGCAGTGCGCACGTTCCTCGATAAACGCGGCTTTATCGATATCGAGACGCCGATGCTGACGCGCTCGACACCGGAGGGCGCGCGCGATTACCTGGTGCCGAGCCGCGTGCATGCGGGCGAATTTTTCGCATTGCCGCAGTCCCCCCAGTTGTTCAAGCAGCTGCTGATGATCTCCGGCTTCGACCGCTACTATCAGATCGTCAAATGTTTTCGCGACGAAGATCTGCGCGCCGACCGTCAGCCCGAGTTCACGCAGATCGATATCGAAACGTCGTTCATGACGCAAAGCGAGATCACGGCGCTGGCGGAGGACCTGATAACAGACGTATTCAAAAGCGTGCTCGACATCGACCTGCCGCGGCCGTTTCCCCGGCTGTCCTACGACGAGGCGATAGCGCAGTATGGTTCGGATAAGCCCGATCTGCGCGTGCCGCTCAAGCTTATCGAACTGACGGACGCGATGCGCGACGTCGAGTTCAAGGTGTTTCGGGACGCGGCGCAGATGACGGGAGGGCGCGTTGCGGCGTTGTGCATACCGCAGGGCGGCACGCTGTCGCGCAAGGAAATCGACGACTACACCGAGTTCGTCAGGATTTATGGCGCGAAGGGCCTCGCCTACATCAAGGTCAATGCGCTGGAGAAAGGCGTCGACGGATTGCAGTCGCCGATACTCAAGTTTCTGCCGCCGCCGGCGGTCAAAGTGATTCTCGAGCGCTGCGGCGCATGCGACGGCGACCTGATTTTCTTTGGCGCCGACAAGGCGAAGATCGTCAACGAGGCGCTGGGCGCACTGCGCGCCCGGATCGGGCATGCGCGCGGCCTGGCGGAGAAGGGCTGGCGGCCGCTGTGGGTGCTCGACTTCCCCATGTTCGAGTGGGATGAGGAGGCAAAACGCTGGAACGCCATGCACCACCCGTTCACCGCGCCGGTCGACGGCGACGAAAATCTGCTCGACACCGATCCCGGCCGCGCGCACGCAAAGGCGCACGACATGGTGCTCAATGGCTGGGAACTTGGCGGCGGCTCGGTGCGTATCCATCGACAGGACGTGCAATCCAGGGTTTTTCGCGCGCTCAACATCAATGCGGAGGAGGCGCAGGCGAAGTTCGGCTTCCTGCTGCAGGCGCTGCAGTACGGCGCGCCGCCGCACGGGGGGATTGCGTTCGGACTCGACCGCCTCGTCACGATGATGGCGGGTGCGGAGTCGATACGCGACGTGATTGCGTTCCCCAAGACGCAGCGCGCGCAGTGCCTGCTCACGCATGCGCCGAATACGGTCGACGAGGAGCAATTGCGCGAACTGCATATCCGGTTGCGGCAGGAACCGCCGAAGTCCTGACGCATTGCCGCCAGGGACGCCAAGGAGGCAGAGGAGTGCAAATGCGTTCGATTTGGCGTTACCTGGTCGTGCTTGCGATCGCGTACGCCGCCGTGCTCCCGCCGGGCGCGGGCGAGGCGGTCGCGCGCGCGGAAGCGTCTTCCGCAATTCGCGAGATTGCTTACAACGCGTTGCCGCGGGAAGCGCAGCATACGCTGCAGATCATCAGGCGCGGCGGGCCTTATCCTTACGAGCGTGACGGCGCGGTGTTCGGCAACTACGAGCGCCTGCTGCCGCAGCGCAGTCGCGGCCATTATCATGAATACACCGTCCCGACGCCGGGCGCGCAGAGTCGCGGTGCGCGCCGCATCGTCAGCAGCGGGGACGGGGAGTATTATTACAGCGACGATCATTACCGCAGTTTCAAACGCATACGCGAATAGATGACGAATCCCGAATTAGACGCGCTTGGCCCGCTGCGGCCGCAACAGTCCGGCGTATTCATGATTCCCCGCGCGCTGCCGATTCTGCGCAAGGTGGCGCAGCGCACGCAATGCGCATGGTTTGAAGTCGATCTGCACGCGGCGCGCGACAAGGCGGGATTCCTGGCGGCGTGCGCGCGTGACCTGAAGTTTCCGCCGTATTTCGGCGCCACCTGGGACGCATTTTCCGACTGCCTCAACGATTTTTCGTGGGCGACGGCCCCCGGCTATGTCATCGTGATCGGTAACGGCGCGCCCTTTGCGCAGCACGCGCCGCAGGACAGCGCGACAGCGCTCGAAATATTGCGCGCGACCGCTGACGCGTGGCGCGCCCGCCACAAGACTTTCATCGCGCTGCTTGATTGCGTTCCGCCCGCCGTCGCGGTCGACGCGTTCCCCGAACCGCCGCCAGAGTGATCGCGGTGGGATCGTTCGCACCGGATTGAGCGCGGTTCGTGGCGGGTATGGCGGGCGCAGCCTACAAAGTTCCGGTCTCGGTATTGGTGGTGATACACACGCCGGATCTGCAGGTTCTGCTGCTCGAGCGCGCGGACCGGCCCGGGTTCTGGCAGTCGGTCACCGGCAGCCAGGAGGCCGGAGATTCTTTGCCGCAGACCGCGCAGCGCGAAGTTTTCGAAGAGACCGGTCTCGATGCCGGCCGCTTCGGACTCGTTGACTGGCGCAAGCAAAATCAATTCGAAATCTACCAGCGCTGGCGCGGACGCTATGCACCGGGTGTAACGCATAATACCGAGCACGTGTTCAGCCTGCAGGTGCCCGGGAGCCTGCCGGTGACGCTGGCGGCGCGCGAACATCTGCAATATTTGTGGCTGCCGTGGCGCGATGCCGCGGACAAGGCGTTCTCATGGAGCAATGCCGACGCGATTCGCGATTTGCCGCGGCGCGTGGCGGCAACGCGGCAATAACCCTTCGTCAGTCACGGACATCGCGTCGAATTGAATTCCGCGCTGGATTTATTGTCATACTGTGGTAATGTTCTAAGCCCTTTTGAAATTTACAAGGCCCTCTAGCCATGCAATCTGCCGCCATTGCATTTGACCGCTTCAGACCTCTTCAGGACGACGCCTGCGAGAGCCGCATAGTCGCGGCCAAGGCGGCGCTCGGCAAGCGCGCGGTGGTGCTTGGCCACCACTATCAGCGGGCCGATGTGTACAAGCATGCGGATCTCACCGGGGATTCCCTGATGCTGTCGAAACTGGCCAGCATGACGGATGCGGACCATATCGTCTTTTGCGGCGTGCACTTCATGGCCGAAGTCGCCGATATCCTGTCCAAACCCGAACAGGTCGTGATCCTCCCCGACATGAACGCCGGTTGCTCGATGGCGGACATGGCCAACCTCGCCAAGGTCGAGCGCGCGTGGCGCGAGATCGGCGAGGTGCTCGATCCGGACGCGAAGATTACGCCGGTGACTTACATCAACTCCGCGGCCGATCTGAAGGCGTTTTGCGGCGAACACGGCGGCATCGTCTGCACTTCGACCAATGCCAGGCAGGTACTCGAGTGGTCGTTCGCGCGGCGCGAAAAAGTGCTGTTTTTCCCGGACCAGCATCTCGGCCGCTGGAGCGGCTATATGATCGGCATTCCGCCCGACGAAATGATGGTGTGGGATTTCGACGAGCCGCTCGGCGGACTCACGCCCGCGCAGATCCGCAAAGCCCGCGTGTTGCTGTGGAAAGGCCACTGTTCGGTGCACCAGATGTTCCAGGTGCAGCACGTGCTTAATTTTCGCAGCCAGTTTCCGGAAGGCATGGTGATCTCGCACCCCGAATGCAATTTCGATGTGTGCAAGCTGTCGGATTACGTCGGTTCCACCGACTTCATTATCAAGACCATCACCGATTCAAAGCCGAACACGCGCTGGCTGGTGGGTACCGAATTGAATCTCGTCAACCGGATCGCCGGGCAGTTGAAACCGCAGGGCAAGGTCGTGCAATTCATGGCGCCGACGGTCTGCATGTGTTCGACCATGGCGCGCATAGATCCGCAGCATCTCGCGTGGACGCTTGAAAACCTGGTTGACGGCAAGATCGTCAACCAGATCAAGGTGCCGGCGCGCGACGCCGATCTTGCGCGGATTGCATTGAAGCGCATGCTCGACGTCGCGTAGTTCTTCCGCGCCACTGGTGCGATGCGTTCCACGCACCGTTTTTCGCGTTACACTGGGCACTTCCCGATCGCCGCGCCGTGGCTAGCGCGCGCCGCGCCCGCGATTGAAATCCAACCCATGCGAGGGATATTTCCGGTGCGCGTCGAAACGCCCGCGGCTTGCGGCCTGCAAGCGGCCCGGCAGGTGCTCACCGATTTTGACCGCGGCGCACCAGTCAAATGACCAATACCCTGCACATCGCGAGTTACAACATTCACAAAGGCCTGTCCTTTTTCAAGCGCCGGCTGGTGATTCATGAAGTGCGTGAACATCTGCGCGCACTCAACGCCGACCTCATGTTCTTGCAGGAGGTGCAGGGCGGGCACGCGCGGCAGGCACGGCGATTCGCCGATTGGCCGGAACAGCCCCAGACCGAGTTCATCGCCGATTCGGTGTGGACCGATTTCGCGTACGGCCGGAATGCAGTTTACGACGCAGGGCATCACGGCAATGCGATTTTGAGCCGCTTCCCGATCGTGCGCTGGGACAATGAGGACATTTCTGAGCATCGCTTCGAGAGCCGCGGTTTGCTGCATTGCGAAGTCCAGTTGCCGGGGGGGGACTCCCCGTTGCATTGCGTGTGCGTTCATCTTGGCCTCACGGCCCGCCACCGCAGCCGCCAGATGCGTGCCCTGCGGGTGCGCATCGAGCGCTTGGTGCCGCACGATGCGCCGCTGATCATTGCCGGCGACTTCAACGATTGGTCACGCCAGGCGCATGCGGAACTGGCCCGGCCGCTGGCGATGCAGGAGGTTTTCGAACATACGTACGGCCGCCCGGCGCGCAGTTTTCCCGCGGCGCTGCCGATGTTTCAGCTGGACCGAATTTACGTGCGCGGCTTCAGCGTAAAACAGGCGCGCGTCCACCATGGCCATGTGTGGGGACGCATTTCCGACCATGCGGCGCTGACTTCGACGATAGTCAGGCTATGAGCGGTTTCATTAGTGGCAATCGAATCGGACTGTTGCGCACCGGCGCCGAGTATTTCCCCGCGCTGGAAGCGGCGTGCGACGCCGCTGCGCGCGAGATCTATCTCGAAACCTACATACTTTCCGACGACGCGACAGGCCGGCGCATCGCCGCGGCGCTGATCCGCGCGGCGGGTCGCGGCGTTACCGTGCACGTAATGATCGATGGTTTCGGGTCCAAGGATCTCGGCGACGAATTTCTGGACGCCCTGCAGCTCGCCGGCGTGCGCGTTCTCAAGTACCGTCCCGATATCTCGCCGTGGACGCTGCGCCGCGAGCGTTTGCGCAGGCTGCACCGCAAGATTGCGGTCTTCGACGCCAGGGTGGCGCTGGTCGGCGGCATCAATATCATCGACGACATGCACACCCCGAAGCAGATACCGCCGCGCTTCGACTATGCCGTGCGCGTGGAGGGCCCGCTGCTCGCCGAGATTCATAAGGCGGCAGCGCGCTTGTGGGGGCTGGTCAACTGGACGCAGTTCGGCAAGCGCTGGCAAGCGGGTTCGATTGAAGTCCAGGCGGAGCGCTGCGGCACGCAGCGTGCCGCGTTCGCTATTCGCGACAATTTCCGGCACCGCAACGACATCGAGACCGGCTATCTTGACGCGATCGCCCGCGCCGCCACCGAAATTGTGATTGCGAACGCCTATTTTTTTCCGGGCATCGGTTTTCGCCGCGCCCTTGCGGACGCGGCGGCGCGCGGCGTGCGCGTCGTGCTGTTGTTGCAGGGACGTGTCGAATACGTGCTGCTGCACTATGCGTCGCGCGCGCTGTACCGCTATTTTCTCGACGCCGGAGTCGAAATCCACGAGTACCACCGCAGCTTCCTGCATGCCAAGGTCGCGGTGATCGATGGGCGGTGGGCGACCGTCGGCTCGTCCAATATCGATCCGATGAGCCTGCTGCTCGCGCGTGAGGCCAACATCATGATCGATGATGCCGGCTTCGCGCGCGAACTCCGGGCGAGCCTCAAGGATGCCATGGACCTGGGCGCGCAGCGGGTGCAGCCGCAAAGCTGGCAGCGCCAGTCGCTGGCGGCGCGCATCATGACCTGGATCTGCTATGAGCTGGTGCGTTTCCTGACCGGCTGGTCCTCATATGGGCGCGCGCGGGAGTTCAAATAGGCACACCCGCAATGTCCTTTCTTCTGCGCGCCGCGACCTGGTTTTCACGCCAACAACTGCCGATGCTGGCGGCAGCCATGCGCGGATGCGGCGTATTCCGCCGTCCCGAGTGTGACCCGGCCGCGTTTCACCGGCTCATCGATCTCGCCGTAGAAGCGGGCGACGGCGCGCGGGCCGAGCGGATTTGCGTCGAACGGCTGGCTGCATTGGGCGAAGATCGCGATGCGCGCCTGCGCCTGGGGCATCTCGCGCTCGGCGACGGGCGCATAGCCGCCGCGGTCGCGCAGTTTCGGGCGCTGGACGCAGTCGACGGCCGCACTGATGTCGTGACCGAGGCGCTGATCCCGCAGCACCTGGACATCGCGCGCGCGCGCCGCGGCGAGCCTTACTACCGGTGGCTGGACGATGTACGGGTGGAAACCGCCTATTGGACGATAGTGCGGGACGGCCTCGTCTACAACGACGACGTGCACGCCAAGAATCTGCGCACAAGCCCGTTCGTGCAAGGCCGCGTCAGCGCGGACGGCGCAACCGTAATAGCGACGCTGCCTCATCCGCGCATGGAAATCGCGGATGCATGCATACTGGTGGGCGGCGACGACAATTACAGCCATTGGCTGTTCCGCAACATGCTGAAGTTGTCGACGCTCGATCGCGCCGGTTTGCTGTATGCGTACCCGTGGCTGGTGAACGGTGATCTCACCGCCTACCAGACCGAATACATCAGGTTGCTCGGGCAGCCGCCCGGGCGCCTCATCAAAGTTGAACGCCACGCCGTGATCGCGTGCAAGCGGGTGCTGGTGCCGGCGCTGCACGTCAGTACGCAGGCGATGTCCCAGGGCGTGCAATGGATACGGGAGCGTTTCGCGCATTTGCTGGTCGCGCCGGCCCAGGCGGCACGGCGGCTGTTCGTGTCGCGGCGCGACAGCGCACGGCGCAGCCTGCTCAATGAGGATGCTGTTTTCTCGAACCTGGAACCGCTTGGATTCGAGCGCGTCGTACCGGGCGAGATGAGCGTCGCGGAGCAAATCGCGGCATTTTCGGGCGCGCGCTGCATAGTCGCGGCCCACGGCGCCGCGCTGACCAACATGATTTTTGCGCCGCCCGGAGCGACCATTATCGAGCTGACGAGCGGCGCAACCGAACACATGGACCTGTTTCGCAAACTTGCGCGCAGTACCCGACAACGCGTCATTACGGTCGTATCGGAAGATTACGCGGTGCCGGCCGGCGAGGTGAACTATCACACCGACTATCGTGTTGACGTCAACGCGGTGCGAACGGCGGTCGCCGGGGCGCTTTAGGAGATGGCGCGGACAGCCTGCGGTAATGCCGGCAAGCACGTTCACGCGACCGGCAGTGCAGTGCCGGCGTGGTAGGATGTTCGCGCCGGCCGCAGAAACCCCTGTCTGCTCCCCGCGCGTACGGCGAATGCAGAACATAAGGTCGACGCCGCGGGCGTGACCGCCTGCTTCCGGCGCGTCAACCATCACGTGATCTGGACCCAATAATGGCGACGTATTACCAATCCTCGGCAGTGCCGCTGCCGGCAGGGGTGTCCGACCGCGCCGGCAGCGGGCGCGTTTTCAGGCTGCTGCTGCCTTATCTGTGGGAATTCAAGGGCCGGGTGGCCGCTGCGCTCGCGTTCCTCATCACGGCCAAGCTCGCAAACGTGAGCGTGCCGCTGGTGCTCAAGGAAGTGGTGGACGCGCTTGATCCGACGCAGGCCGCGCTGGTGCTGCCGTTCACGCTGCTGGTGGCATACGGGCTGCTTCGGTTGTCGACGACTTTGTTCGCGGAACTGCGCGATCTCGTGTTCGTGCGCGTGGCGCAGCGCGCCGTGCGGCGCATCGCATTGACGGTGTTCCGCCACCTGCACTCGCTGTCCCTGCGTTTTCATCTGGACCGTCAGACCGGCGGCGTGTCGCGCGACATCGAACGCGGCAGCCGCGGCATCGGCACGCTGATGAACTATATGCTGTTCTCGATCATCCCGGTGATTCTTGAGTTCATCCTGGTCGCGACGGTGCTGCTGACGCGTTTCGACTGGCGCTTTGCCGCCGTCACGTTTTCCGCGGTGATCATATACATGGCTTTCACCATTGCTGTCACCGAGTGGCGCACGGGGATACGCCGCGAGGCCAACGACCTGGATTCCAAAGCCAACAGCAAGGCCATCGACAGCCTGCTCAACTACGAGACGGTGAAGTATTTCAATAACGAGGAATACGAGGCGCAGCGCTACGACCAGAGTCTCACGCGCTACGAAGCGGCCGCGGTGCGCACCGAAGCGTCGCTGGGACTGCTCAATATCGGGCAGAGTTGCATCATTGCGATCGCCGTCACCATCCTGATGATCCTGGCCGCCCAGGGCGTGGTGGCGCGCACGCTCACACTCGGCGACCTGGTGCTTATCAACGGGCTGCTGATCCAGCTCTACATCCCGCTTAATTTTCTCGGCATGGTCTATCGCGAGATCAAACAGGCGCAGATCGACATGGCCCGCATGTTCCGGTTGCTGGCCGAAGATCGTGAAATTCAGGACGCGCCGGCCGCGCGCGAACTAGAGGGTGCGCAAGCGGCGGTTCGTTTTGAGAGCGTCGACTTCAGTTACAACCCGAACCGTCAGATACTGTTTGGCGTGAACTTCGAGATTCCCGCCGGTCATAAGGTCGCGGTGGTCGGGCACAGCGGCTCCGGAAAGTCGACGCTGGCGCGATTGCTGTACCGGTTCTATGACGCAGGTGGCGGACGCATAACGGTGAACGATACGGACGTGCGTGAGCTGAAACAGTCCAGCCTGCGCGGTGCGATCGGCATCGTGCCGCAGGACACCGTTCTCTTCAACGACACGATCTACTACAACATTCAGTATGGCCGCCCGCAGGCGTCGCGCGACGAAGTGATGGCGGCGGCCCAGGCCGCGCATATCCACGATTTCATCGTCAGCCTGCCCGACGGCTACGAGACGGGCGTTGGCGAGCGCGGACTCAAACTCTCCGGCGGCGAGAAGCAGCGCGTGGCGATCGCGCGCGCGGTCCTGAAAAATCCGCGCATCCTGATTTTCGACGAGGCGACCTCGGCGCTCGACTCGGCGACCGAGCAGGCGATCCAGGCGGAACTCGAGCAAATCGCAAAGGGCCGCACGACGCTCGTGATCGCGCACCGGCTGTCGACGGTGATGGATGCGAACCAGATACTGGTCATGGACGCGGGCCGCATCGTCGAGCGCGGCACGCACCGGGAACTGCTCGCGCTTGGCGGCGCTTACGCCGAAATGTGGGCGTTGCAGCAGCAGGAGGAAGCGGCGCACGGCATTGCGGAGATCAAGCGCGAGTTGGCTGCGGCGGTCGTTGCCTGAGAGCGCGGGGCGGCGCGCCCCGCGCTTGACGCGGCGCATGCAGGGGCTGCATGATTTCCAGTTTTCCGGGGCATACACATGAACCACCTATTGTTTGGAATGCTGCTCGCAGTTCTCGCGCTGCCCGCCGTCGCCGCTGATGACATCGTGCTGCGCGGGATGGGGTCGTTCCACGTCGGCGGTCGTATCGTCGAGGTCAGCGGCAAGCCGGTGCGCATGATCGTGCGCCAGCCCGGCGGTCCGCCGGGCAAACTCGATCCGAACGGCCAGTACATGGTCGAGCAGATGTACGTACAATACTTTCTGCCGAAGAACCGCAAAGGCAAGCTGCCGCTTCTGCTGTGGCATGGCGGCGGCCTCACCGGTGTTACCTACGAGAGCACGCCGGATGGCCGCGAAGGGTGGCTCAACATCTTCGTGCGCAAGGGTTGGGACGTCTACAACTCCGACGCGGTTGAGCGCGGGCGCTCCGGCTTCGCCTCTCCCGACGTCTGGCCATCGGAGCCGACGTTCCTGACCTTGCAGGATCCGTTCGAGCGTTTTCGCATCGGCGACGGCGAGGGGTCGTGGAACGCCGATCCGGGCAAGCGCAGGGTGCTGGCCGGCAGTCAGTTCCCGGTCGAGGCGTACGAGAACTACATGAAGCAGTCGGTCCCGCGCTGGCTGTCGACCGATCAGCCCATTATCGCCGCCTATCTTGCGTTGGTGGACAGGATTTGCCCCTGCGTGATGCTGGTGCACAGCCAGGGCGGAGCGTTCGGCTTCAAGGTCGCGGAGCAGCGGCCGGACAAGGTCAGGGCGATCGTCGCCATCGAGTCGGCCACGGCGGGCAATATCCCGCAGGCCGCCGCGCTGAAGAACACTCCGGTGCTGATGATCTTCGGTGACTATGTCGACCAGCACCCGCGCTGGTCGACGTTCAAGAAACTCGACATGGAGTACGGCAACGCCATCAAGGCCGCCGGCGGCACGGTCGACTGGATCAACCTCCCGGACATCGGCATCAAGGGCAACTCGCACATGCTGATGCAGGACAGGAACAACGCGGAGATCGCCGAGGTCATCCAGAAGTGGCTCGTCGGCAAAGGCTTGTCTGAATGATGGGTGGAGCAGCAAAGTACCTTGCAGGGACAGACCGCCGCGTCTGCCCGGCCCGGCTTATGATATTGTCATTATGCGGAGTGGATTGAGCATGCGCGCATGGGTTGTCGTCATTCCGTTGCTCGCGGCGGGCCTGACGGCGCGGGCCGCCGACCTGCCGATCTTCGACGCTCACCTGCACTACAGCCACGACGCGTGGGAGAGCGTGCCGCCGTCGCAGGCGATCGCGCTGTTGCGCAAGGCCGGCGTGAAGCGCGCGCTGGTATCGAGTTCGAACGACGACGGCAATCAGAAGCTCTACGCCGAAGCGCCGGACCTCATCGTGCCGTCGCTGCGCCCCTACCGTTCGCGAGCCGATATCGGCACCTGGGTGCGCGACGACGCGATCATCGATTACCTCGAGCAGCGGCTTAAAAAATACCGCTACGCCGCAATCGGCGAATTCCACCTCTACGGCGCGGATGCCGACCTGCCCGTGCCCAGGCGCATGGTGCAGTTGGCGCGGCAATACCGGCTCTACCTGCACGCGCATTCCGATATCGACGCGATCGAGCGTCTGTTCAGGCAGGACCCTGCCGCGCGTATTTTATGGGCGCATTCGGGCTTCGAGCGCCCGGGCGAGGTGCGCGAGTTGCTGCGCAAGCACAAGAATCTATGGTGCGACCTCGCGTTTCGTACCGACCATGCAGTCGGCGGCAAGGCGAGCCCCGAGTGGCGCGCGCTCTTCGTCGAGTT
>JAYWDM010000693.1:0-2902 GCA_043779885.1 Betaproteobacteria bacterium
CCAGAATCAGCTTCAGGCTTACCGCGACAAGATCAACGACGCACTGCAGGCAATCTGCCACAACCCAGAACTGGGTCACCGCCACGACGACTTGCCACCGACACACATGGCTTACCTGGTCGGTTCCCACGTCATCGTCTACCGCACCGACGCGGACAGCATCGGCATCGTGCGCATCCTACATCAACGAATGAGTCTGGCCAGACATGTATAAGTGACAGGATGAAATAGGGCGTTGTCGCGCGCATCGAATTACCCATGGGCGCGCTCTATCTGGCCGCAACTCAAATGGCTCTATGTGCCCGCAAATTCACCCGCCCGCCGCAAGCCACATGAGGAGGTCGCGCTGCGCTGCCGGGTAAAGGACACAGGCATCGAGCACGACAACCGGCGACATGGTCAATAGCCGAGACCGTGGCGTTCCGAAAGAGCAGTAAGCTCCTTGAGCGCCGATTCCCGTTGGGCATCCCGCGTGCGTTTGTACTTGAGCACGGCTACCCGAGCGACCCGACGATGACGACCGACCTTAGGCAGTTGGGGGATTTGTCCCGTTTCCAGCAGCTTGACCAGATGAGGGCGCGAGACGTTCAGGAGGTCTGCCGCCTCCTGGGTGGTCTTGGCCTCGTTGTCCTCGATAACGCGGACGCGCTTGCCGGCGAGGAGTAATTCCGCTGTCCGCTCGATAACACCAGTCAATGATTCGACCAAGTCGGTTAAAGCTTCGGACGATGTTTCTCCCGGTGTTGCACGCCGGATAACGGAAATAACGGAGCGTGCGGATTTCTCGCACGCTCCACGCAGGGCAGGTGCGCGTTTGGCGCGCGGCGGTATGGTAGTAGTACTGGAACCCATGGGGAACCTCTTGCCAATTCTGGGGTTTCGATTATATACAATTATTCGAAACGTTGCAGCAGGATTGGGACCCTTCCGCACGGACTCTTTTTGGCCGGCTGCGGTGCCGTTATCGGACAATTCTTGTCAGATCACGTCGCGGCTATTGCAGAGTATTACTTGTCGCATTCCGCTCTGATTCGTGTTGCTCTCTGTCCCCCTCCACCCGTCCGGGTGTCGCCATCGAAAGGGGGTATTGAACGGAATGGCTGATTTTCCTACGCGCTCGGTATCGTCGCCTGCATCGAAGGACGCGCGGAGAATTTCTCGTACCAGCGCGCGAGTTGGGGTCGATTTTTGCGCCAATCGTCATCGCCGTAACGGAAATCCAGCCAGCCCAGGGTGCAACCGACGGTGATGCCGCCGATAGTCGGTTCGCCATCGAGCGTGCCCGCTTCGCGTTCGAGCAGGTCGAGCCCGCCGTGCCACTTCATCTTCTGGCCCGCGACCCAGCCTGGCCACTGAAATTCCTTGGGCCGTACTGCCATTTCATAGCGACAAAGTATGCCGGCATCGAGGATGCCGTCGCCGGTCGCCTGCAGCCTGAGCGCGGTCCAGCGTGCGGGGCCCGTGGCCGGGAACAGCTTGCGGCCTGAATGCAGGCTGTCGAGGTATTCGCAGATGACCGGTGAATCGAACAGCGTAGTTCCGTCGTCGCGCACCAACGCGGGGATTTTGGCCAGCGGGTTGGCCTGCGCCAGGCTCGCATTCTCCTGGACCGGCGATACCGTAGTGACGATTTCCTCGATGTTCCCGGCCAGACCCGTTTCGCGCGCGAACACGCGCACTTTGCGCACGAACGGTGACGCCATATTGAAAAATAGTTTCACGTTAAATCCCCGGTAGTTGAGTAGCAGAACAGCCCCGCGCAGCAGGCTGAATTCTACGCGCAATCCTAATCCATTATTCAGTCGCGCGCATCTCGAACCGCGTGAAACTGCCGGCGGCTGTCGTGACTTCGAAAGCGGTCACCTGCGCGTGCGACGGTCCGCGCCGCGCGCGCTCCATCATGGTGTGCACCGCCTCGGGTGTCCCCGCTATGACGGCCTCGACGCTGCCATCGCGGCGGTTGCGCACCCAGCCCGTAATGTGCAGGTCGTGGGCGGTGCGGTTCATGAAATGACGAAAGCCCACGCCTTGCACGCGGCCGCGGATGGTAAGGTGTTTGACCATGGTATTCATCGATAAGCACGCGCCGCCCGCATGAATGAAATGAAATCCGGGAATCGATTGCTTCGGCCGCGGGAACCCGGCATGCGGCTGCGCTCCTTCAGGGTTGCGTTTTCTGCCTGCCAAAACGGAAGTTTATGCGAAACGGCAGACCGGAAACATAGCCATTGCCGGCGAATCTACATAAAATGTTCCGCACGAATCGCCATTGGCTGACGGTCTAATATGCGTAAGCGTCGATAAATGGATTTTTCTTCCCTGCAGCCGGTCGAGGCGGCGGTCACCCTCGCGGTGATCTGGATCGGGCTGGGCGTGGCGGGGCTCGCGTTCATGCGCGCGCCGGGAGTGATTACCGGCATCCTGTTTCCCGCCGGCGCCGTGGTGTCGCTTGCGCTGGCGGCGACCGGCTGGTGGGCGCTCGGCGCGCCCGCGAGCGCGGCGATCCTGCCGGCCGGCCTGCCCGATCTGCCGTTCCACGTGCGCCTCGATGCGCTGTCCGGATTTTTCCTGCTGCTGCTGGGCGGCGTCTCGTTCGGCATTTCACTGTTCGCCGCCGGCTATTTCCGCGCCACCGATGGCGCGCCGCTCGGGTTGCTGGGCCTGCAGTATCACGTGTTCCTCGCCAGCATGGCGTGCGTGCTGATCGCCGATGACGCCTATCTGTTCATGGTGACCTGGGAGTCGATGGCGCTCGCCTCTTACTTCCTCGTCACGACCGAGCATCACAGCGAACAAAACCGCAAGGCGGGCTTCATTTATCTGCTGGTGGCGCATATAGGCGCGCTGGGCATCCTGTTGTGTTTTGGCGTGCTCGACGGCGGTCATGGCGACTACACTTTTG
>JAYWDM010000694.1:0-2901 GCA_043779885.1 Betaproteobacteria bacterium
GCGCATCGAAGCGGCGGGCGCCTGGCTATGGCGCGGCATTCAGCCGTGGTCGCGCCATGTGCTGCCGGTCACTTCATGGCGGCGCGCGCTGGGCCTCGGCGCGCTGTGGGGATGGTTGCCCTGCGGAATGGTGTACGCCGTGTTGCTGACCGCCCTTGCGCTGGGGAGCTGGTGGCAGGGCGCGGCGCTCATGCTTGCGTTCGGTTTCGGCACGCTGCCCAATCTGCTGGGCATAGGCCTGGCGTGGCGGCAGTTCGAGCGGCTGCGCCGCGCGCGCGCGCCGCGCGTGCTGGCCGGCGCCGCCGTCGCCGCATTCGGCGTATACGGCCTTGCCAACCTCATGCACCCCGCCGCCGCTGACGGCGGATTGCTGTGCTACGTGATTCCCGGACTCGGTGACTGGCTACAGCGTTGAACATTACGAAACCGCTCGACAATTCGGCTTTGCTCAACGCGACCGTGGCCCTCCGGGTATAGCTCTCTACACATCTTCATTCCAGTAGGGCGGAAAAGCGGGCGCCTTCCGCCGTATGCGTGCGTTGAAGTGAGCGACCGGAGGGAACACCCATGCGGCGGAAGGCGCTTTGCTTTTCCGCCCTACGAGAACGCCTGGGAGTGACCAGCGTGCACGGGGAAGGGAGTCAAGTCGTGTAGATCCGACTGTCAACAAACCACCTGCTGGCGGCAGTAGTTCTGCAATTCGCTGACAATCGCGGCGCCCGCGACCGGCTGTTGCGCGCGCTTGTCGCCGTATTCGAGCGCGAGCTTGAACTCGAACTTCGCGAAAAACGCCTCGAACATTTCACCGCCCAGCGTGCCGACCGCGTACAGACCGTCGTTCCGGCTGTCGTATTCAAGAAGTATGGCGGCCAGCGGCTGCGGCGCCGGCCCGCCCATCACGTGCGCGCCGGTCGCCGGATCGTATTCGCTGTGCTCGGAGCAGCAGTGAATTGCTCCGCTGTGGGTGAGCTTGGCGGGCCCCGCCTCGCCGCGATAACTGATAAAGCTGATTTGGCGCGTCGGATACGACAGCCGGTGCGCGCAGATTGCCGAGTAGCCGACGATCGCGCCACGCGGTCCCACGCCGCCCGGCCATTCGTAGTTTGCGCCCTGTTCCGTTTTTAGTGTCACCGCCTGGCGGGTCGGCTTGCCCAGATCGAGCAGGAAGCACGGCGTAGCGGCGTACGGGTAATGAAAAATGTAATTGCGGTTGGCGGCAAGGCTTGCCGCACGCAGCGGCCGGCGTGCCGCGTCGACGAGCTGCACACGGGAGTAAAAATGCGGCCTGAGATTCGCCGCCAGCGCCGGACTGATCCCGGCAGCGGCAGCAGCCGTGCACATGCTGATGAAAGCGCGGCGATGCATGAGCGTTCAACCGTGGCTGGCGCGCGCCGTGCGGCCGTCATCGAGTTCGGCGGCGAAACTCTGCTCCATTTCGCGGCGGAATCGCGCGGCGTCCGTGGTGATGGCGGCGACATCGCGCCACTTGACCGTATCGCCCCGCACGACCGCGCGCGTGAGCTTTACGCCATGCGCGAGTCCAAGCGGCAGGCCGCCGCACGCGAGCGAGTCCGCTGCCTGCATCAACTTGCCGTAGACCGTAAACCCGCCTTCGCCATCGAGCGTCTCGCCGGGGCCGAGATCGCGTTTGGCGGTGGCAACAACGTCGCCGCGGAATCCGGTGGCTGCGCCGCTTGCCTCACCGCGCAGGCCGACGGCCGCGACGCTGATGCCGAGTTCCAGCCCGATCAGGTGGAAGGGCTTGTACATCGCCGAATAATTGCCGGTCGAATCGGTGAGCAGACCGTATTCGTGAAAACATCGCCGCACATAATCGCTGTCGGCGGCGAACGTCACGTAAACGCCCCAGCGCAAATCGCGAAACACCGGGCGCCCGTCGCGCTCCAGGCTGGAAATCACCTCGACCTGACCCGCGTGATGAAGTTGCCCGCCGGTGCCGCGCGGGCGCATAATGCGCGGCAAATCATCGACGCCGCACGGGGGAAACTCGAGGCCCTGCGGCGCGGGCGTGAGTCCCGTGGCGTTGGCGACGGCCGCCATCTCGATCGCCGATTTGGTGCCGTCAAGAAACGAGTTGAACATCTGCGCGTTGAAGTCGCCGCCCGCGGCCATCTCGGGCGTGAAGCCGTAGTGGCCCCACACCGTGTCGGGCGTGGAGTCGTGATAGGCGGGCAGATATTTGGTGCCCTTGCCGGCGGCGACGACTTCGAAGCCGGCGGCGCGCGCCCAGTCGACCATCTCGCAAATCAGCGCCGGCTGATCGCCGTAGGCGAGCGAATAGACGATGCCGGCCTGCGCCGCGCGCCGCGCGAGCAGCGGTCCCGCCAGCGCGTCGGCTTCGACGTTGACCATGACGATGTGCTTGCCGTGCTCGCAGCAGGCGAGCGCATGACGGATGCCGGCAGCGGGACTGCCCGTGGCGTCGATTGCGATCCCGATGTCATCCGACCCGATCACCGCGAGCGCATCGTCGGTAACGAAAGTGGTGCCGGCCTTGCGCGCCTGGGCGAGCGAGGAAGCCGCGTACTGTTCGGCCGGCCAGCCGACGCGCTGCAGGCTGTCGCGCGCGCGCTGCGGCGCCAGATCGCACACGGCAACGAGATGCAGGCCGGGCGTGCGCCGCACCTGCGACAGGAACATCGAACCAAATTTGCCGGCGCCGATCAGCGCGACGCGCAGTGGATTGTGGTCGGACGCGCGTTGCAAGAGCAGACGATGCAGGTTCATGCGGGCCGCCGAAAAAAGCGAGGGAACGTTAAGCTACCACAGTGCGGCGCTTTTTACAGCCGCCAGGCGATTTGTTCGGCTCGCGAAAATCGTCAGCCAGCGCCTTGGGCGCGCGATCCATATTACGGAGGCGAGCAGGGTGGGCAACTTGTT
>JAYWDM010000695.1:0-2889 GCA_043779885.1 Betaproteobacteria bacterium
CGTACTTGCTCCCCCGGCGCCGATGGTTGTGCCGGTCGTTACGGTGACGCCCGCAATTGTCCCGGCGGCGACTACCCCGCCGGCGCCAGTGACGGCAGCCGCGAGCGTGCCTGCGCGCAGCGCATCGAGCGCAGATACGGTAGCGCCGCCCGCGGCGTCCGCCGCGGACAGTGCCGCGGAATCACGCGCGCGTGGTGATGCCGGTGCGGCGGCGGGCGGGCCGGGCGGCGCGGGTTCGGCGCCGTCGGGCGGTCTGGCGTTGAAGGGGCCCGGACTGATCGAGTTGCAATGGATCAACGTGGCGTCGGGCGACCAGCCGGCATTGTTGGGCGCCGCCGGCGCGAACACGCTGGCCGATTTCAAACTGGCGCAGGCGGTGACCTCGGCGATGCAGCAGCCGGCGTTCGAACGCGCGCTCGACAAGGCGCGCGAAGGCGCGCAGGAGCAGGTTGAGCGGGAGGAGCGCGTGGTGTCCTCAGCCATCATGGGCAGCACCGGCTTGTCGGTCGGTTACCTCGTGTGGTTGCTGCGCAGCGGCGCCTTGATCAGCAGCCTTTTGTCGTCGCTGCCGGCGTGGCGCACGCTCGATCCGTTCCCGGTGCTGTCGCAACTGGGCGAGGAAGAGGAAGACGAAGACGACGATTCGCTCGAAGCGCTGGTCGCCAAAAACAGCGGCGCGCCGGCAGCGCCGAAAGCAGCGGGGGACGCATGAACGCGCGAACGACCGCGCGGAACCCCGGAATGCGCTGCGCTCCTTCCGGGCTACGGTGTGCTGCGCCAATACGTCTCACCCCCGTAGGATGGGTGGAGCGCAGCGATACCCATCGGAGATTACGGCATCGAACCCGATGGGTATCGGCCGTGCCGGCCTCCACCCATCCTACGGGTGGCAGGGAAGCGTCAATCAAGGTGCTGCGTAGGATGGGTGGAGCGCAAGCGATACCCATCGATCAACGCCGTGGCACGGTAGCGTCAATCAAGGTGCTGCGTAGGATGGGTGGAGCGCAAGCGATACCCATCGATCAACGCCGTGGTGCGGCGATACCCGTCACATTCATTCCCTGTCTCGAACGATGGGTATCGGCCGCAGCGGCCTCCACCCTTCCTGCGCGCCAACCGGAGGACGCATGAAATTTCTTAACACCAAAGCGCACGTGGCGCTCGGCCTCTCGTCACTGACGACGAGCCTCGTGCTCGGCGCGGTTTTCCTCGGGCTGGTTCCCGATCGCATCGGCGCGATCCGCGAAGGCCGTCTGGTGCTGGCGGAGACGCTCGCCGCCAACGCCACGGCGCTGGTGACCCAGCAGGACGTGGCGCGGCTGGAGGCAACACTCAAGCTGCTGCTCAAACGCAATCCCGACATTCTCTCGGCAGCCGTACGCAAAGCGGATGGCGCGCCGGTCGTCGTGGCGGGGGACCATCAGCGGCACTGGTCGCTGCGCGCCAAAGACAACTCGACCGATACCGAACTGCAGGTGCCGATCTGGGACGGCCGGCAGCAGTGGGGGCAGCTCGAACTGCGCTACAAGCAACTCGTCGCACCCGGATGGCGCGGCATGCTCGATGCGCCATGGGTGAAGCTGCTCGGCTTCATCGGCGCGGCCAGCCTGCTCATATTCTATCTTTACCTCGCCAAGGTGCTGCGCCACCTCGACCCGTCGCAGGCGATACCCGGGCGCGTGCGCGCCGCGCTCGACACGCTCACCGAGGGTTTGCTGCTGATCGACCAGAAGCAGTTCATCGTGCTCGCCAACCGCTCGTTCGCCAAGTTGGTCGGCAAAATGCCGGATGAACTGCTCGCCCAGGACATTTCCCACCTCGCCTGGCTAGGCGCGGACGGCACGCCGCTGCGCGCGGAAGACTTTCCATGGAGCCGCGCGATCGCCGAACAGACGGTGCAGCGCGACGGCATGCTGCACCTCAAGGACGTCGACGCCAAGCGGCGCACGTTCATCGTCAACTGCTCGCCGGTGATCGGCGCCAACCGCAGCGTAGGCGGCGTCCTCATCAGTCTCGAGGACGTGACGCAGCTCGAGGAGAACAAAGTCGAATTGCAGAAAGCCAAGCACACCGCCGAAGAGGCGAGCCAGGCAAAGAGCCAGTTCCTCGCCAACATGAGCCACGAGATCCGCACGCCGATGAACGCGATCCTCGGTTTCACCGAGTTGCTCAAGCGCGGTTACGGCAAGAGCGAGGCGGATTCGGCGAAGTACCTGAACACGATCCACTCCAGCGGCAAGCATCTGCTGGAGCTCATCAACGACATTCTCGACCTGTCCAAAGTCGAAGCCGGGCACGTCGAGGTCGAGCGCATCGCGTGCGCGCCGCATACCGTGGTGGTGGAAGTCGCGCAGATCCTCGCGGTGAAGGCGCAGGAAAAAGGCATCACGCTCGATTTTGAAGCGCGCGGCCCGATACCCGAAACCATCCAGTCCGATCCGGCGCGCCTGCGCCAGATCGTGACCAACCTCGTCGGCAATGCCATCAAGTTCACCGAAAAAGGCTCGGTGCGCATCGTGCTGCGCCTGGTCGAAGGCGGCGCGGCGCCCACGCTGGCGATCGACGTCGCCGACTCCGGCATCGGCATCGCGCCCGACAAGCTCGGCAGCGTGTTCGAGGCGTTCGTGCAGGCCGACAGTTCGATCACACGGCGCTTTGGCGGCACCGGGCTTGGTCTTTCGATCAGCAAGCGTTTCGCGCTGGCGCTCGGCGGCGACATCGTCGTGACGAGCGAACCGGGCAAGGGCAGCGTGTTCTCGGTACTGGTCGACACCGGTCCGCTGGACGGTGTGCGCATGCTCAAGCCCGACGAAATCGTGGCGGCGCGCATGGACGCTGTCAGCGGCGGGGGCAGTTGGGAGTTTCCGCCGGCGAAAATACTGGTGGTGG
>JAYWDM010000696.1:0-2888 GCA_043779885.1 Betaproteobacteria bacterium
GCTGGTTGGTGTCGGCGCCTGAGGGTCCTGCACCTCCGGCGCCGTGCGCGACGGAATATTTCTGACGAAAGCGGGGCATCCGACGCTGGTGTTCGTGCACGATTTTTTCGAGAAGGCCGCGCGGGCGCAAGCGAGGGCCCTGGGCATGCCGGAATTGAAAATCTACGTGTATCCACAGCACAAGGCCGGTGATTTCGATGCCGCTGAAGCGGCGAAAGGCGTGCAGGCGGCGCACGAACTGCCGCGCTGGCTGGAAACGCGGCCGGCCAGTTGAGTTCGCGGCAGGCCATCATGCGACACTCATTGCTGGCGGCGAGTGCGTTGGCGCTGGCCGGGGTGGCGGCTGCGCAGAGTTATCCGGCGAAACCGATCCGGCTCGTCGTGGTGTCGGCGCCCGGCGGCACCACGGATGCCATTGCACGCGCATTCGGCCAGCGCTTGTCCGACAGCGTGGGCCAGCCCGTAGTCGTCGATAACAAACCGGGCGGCGGCGGCGTGATCGCCGGCGAAATCGTCGCGCGCGCAGCCCCCGACGGCTATACGCTGTTCCTCGCCAACCTGAGCCATTCGCTCATGGCGACGCTGCATGCGAACCTGTCCTTCGATCCCCTGCGCGATTTCACTCCGGTCGCGTTTATCGGACTCACCAACAGCGTGCTCGTCACCAACGTCGGCGTGCCGGTGAAAACCGTGCAGGAACTCATAGCCTACGCGAAAGCGCGCCCCGGCGGCCTCAACTACGCGGGCGGCACCACCGGCGCAACGGCGCATCTGGCAGGTGAGCTTTTCAAGCTGATGACGGGCGTCAGGATCACGCATATACCGTACAAAGGCACGGGTGCCGCGCTGACCGCGCTGATCGGCGGTGAGACGCAGCTCGCGTTTTTGTCGCTGCCGCCGTGCGTGCCGCACATACTAAGCGGCCGCCTGCGCGGCATCGCGATCGGCAGCGGCCGGCGCTCGGTGGCATTGCCGGACCTGCCCACGGTTGCCGAATCCGGCGTGCCGGGATTCGACGTGACCGCGTGGAACGGCATACTCGCGCCGCGCGGGCTGCCCAGGCCGCTCGTCATGCAGCTGAATCGCGAATTCAATCGCATCGTGGAAATTCCCGAAGTGAAGGACAGGGCGCTCGCTCAGGGCACTGAACTCGCGAGTCAGACGCCCGAGCAGTTCGGTGAATTTCTTGCCGTGCAGACGGCAAAATGGACCAAGATCGCCAAAGCCGCAGGCATGCACGCGGACTAGCCGAAGGCACACAGGGGCACCGCCGAATCGCGCGTATCGCGCGCACGTGATAGAGTCCGTTTTCCGCCGCTCGAGTCCAAACCGGAACAATAAAATGCTTCCCCCGCTTGCCGGCGCGCGCACTCAAATCACCCTGTATCGTTTGTTCAGCCACTCTGCCGCGCCCGCCGGGGTCCGTGATGCCAAACGCACTTGATCCCGTGAGCCTTGAAATCCTGTGGTCCCGGCTCATTGCCGTGGCCGACGAGGCGGCTACCACATTGGTGAGGACTTCGTTCTCGCCGACCGTGCGCGAGTCGAACGATTATGCGTGCGTGCTGTTCGACGCGGCCGGGAACGCCATCGCCGAGAACACGATCGGCATACCGTCGTTCAACATGACGCTTACACGCACGCTGAGCCATTTTCTCGGGTTGCGTCCGCCGCAAACCTGGTGTCCCGGGGATATCGGAATAACCAACGACCCGTGGCTCGCCACCGGGCATTTGCCGGACGTGACTATCGTGGCGCCGATTTTCATCGGCGAGCGGCTGGTCGCGTGGAGCGGGAGTGTCGCGCACATGGTGGATATCGGGGGCATACCCTGGTCGGCGGACGGGCGCCAGGTGTTCGAGGAGGGACTGCGCATTCCCCCGATGATGTTCTTCCGCGCGGGAAAACCGAACGAAGACCTGTTGCAGTTGATCCGCGCCAACAACCGCCTGCCCGACCAGGTCGTGGGCGACCTGATGGCGATGGTCGCGGCAGGCAAGATTGGAGACGCGCGGCTGGTAGAGTTGATGTCCGAGGTTGGCATCGACGATCTCGCCGCAGTTTCCGCGGAAATTCGTGCGCGTGCCGAGCGGTCGATGCGCATGGCGATTGATACCATCCCCGACGGCACCTATCGCAGCGTGCTCGACATGGATGGCGCCCCTGACGAACCCATACACCTCGAGGTGGCCGTCGCAGTGACCGGTGACGAGATGAGCGTGGATTACGCGGGAACCTCCCCGCAGGTGCTCGGGGCTCTCAATACTGTAATGAACTACACGGAAGCGTATACCTGCTACCCGCTCAAATGCCTGCTGGATCCGGCGACGCCGCGCAACGATGGCTCGTACAAGCCGATCCGCGTGATCGCGCCGGAAGGCTCGATACTCAATCCGCGTTTTCCGGCGGCCGTGAACGCGCGCCAACTCGTGGGCCACGTGCTGTCAGGCATGCTGTTCGATGCTTTGAGCGGCGCCATTCCGCAGCGCATTATCGGCGAGTCGGGCAGCGCACCGACCCTGCGCTGCGTCATTTCGGGAATGGCGGACACGGGGCGGCCTTTCAGTTCGATACTCTTTTTGAATGGCGGGATGGGCGCACGTCCGGGTATCGATGGTCTCGCGACGACTTGTTTTCCGTCGACCGTGATGGCGGGGGCGATGGAGGCGGTCGAAGCCGCGTCGCCACTGCGCATCTGGCGCAAGGAGTTCGCGGTGGATTCGGGCGGCCCCGGGCGATTTCGGGGCGGTCTGGGTCAGGAAGTGGAGGTCGAGGTGCTGTCCGCCACGTCCGCCATCGTCTCGCTGTTCGTGGAGCGCACCCGGCATCCCGCGCGCGGCGTGCTGGGAGGCCAGCCGGGCGGCGGCTCGCAGGTCGAGATCAACGGC
>JAYWDM010000697.1:0-8345 GCA_043779885.1 Betaproteobacteria bacterium
CGGCGTCCGACGCTCTTTGATATCTGGCGCAAACTGATCGCCGCCAACGGCAGCGTGGCGCTCATCGACCGCCCGCTAGGCGAATTATCCGCGGGTCACGCGCTGGAAGTGACCGCGGAACTTACGCCGCAGCGGCGTGGCGCGCTGCGTTTCGAGTCGCTTACGGTCGCGCGGCCCGATCCGCTTAATCTCTTCAAGGCGTGCGCTGATTTTCCCGCGCCGGGCACCGTGCTGGTGCTGCCGCAATGCTATCGCGTACCGCCGCTGGCGTTGCCCGGCGCGCGCCGCTATCAGCACGGCGGCGTTGCGCTCGCCTCATCGGTCGGCGACTCCGAGGAGTTTGTTTCCCTGCGCGATTACCGGCCCGGCGACCCGCTGCAGCGCGTGCACTGGAAAAGCTTTGCGCGCCTCGGTCGTCCGGTGGTCAAGGAATATCAGGACGAATTTTTCGAACGCCATGCCCTGGTGCTCGATACTTTTGCCCGCGCAGTGAGCGACGACGCGTTCGAGGCGGCGGTGGCGGTTGCCGCGTCGTTTGCCGCCACCGTCGATACGCGCGAGTGCCTGCTCGACCTGATGTTCGTCGGCCGTGAATCCTATTGCTTCACCGCGGGCCGCGGCCAATTGCAGGCGCAACAACTGCTCGAGGTGCTAGCTGCTGTGACGCCGTATGCCGGCGGCGGGTTTGCTGCCCTTGCCGATTCGGTGCTGGCCGGTCGGGCAGCGTTAAGCAGCGCGGTCCTGGTACTGCTCGCATGGGATCAGGCGCGCCGGGACCTCGTCACGCGGTTGCAGGCAACCGGGTTGCAGGTCCTCGCGCTGGTAATAAGCGATACGCCGGAACAAATTGCCGAGCGTGCGCCGTGGCTTACTGTCCTGCAGCCCGGGAAGATTCAACAAGGCCTGGCCGCAGTCGGGGTCTGATGCCGTGAGCGTTCCGCCTTTATATCTCGCCTGCGCCGTGATGTTCTGGGCGTGGCACGCGCAGGTGCCGGTGCTCGGCGTCGCTATGGCAGCTCTGGTGGAAGCGCCGCGGATAGTGCGCACGCGTTGGGGTTTCGAACCGGCCGGGTTTGCGCGCATCGCCGATTTATGTGCCTGGGCCTTCGTCATCCTCGCGGGTTATCTCACTTTCACCAAAGGCCCGCCGGTGCCGATCCTGCACATCTTCCAATGGCTGCCGCTGGTGTGCCTGCCGCTGCTGGCGGCGCAATTGTTCAGCGCGTCGGGACGCATGCCGCTATCCGCGCTCTTTCTGATGCTGCGCGCCGGCAAGCAGGGTCCGCAGGAGGATGGCAGCATCGATCTCGGCTATCCGTACGCATTGGCGTGCGCGCTTTCCGCAGGCGCAGCGAACGCGCGGCACGACAGTTATTACATTGGCCTGCTCCTGCTCACGGCATGGGCGCTGTGGCGGGTGCGCTCGCCGCGCTACCCCGCGTTCGTCTGGGTGGCGATATTCATTTGCACCGGTGCGCTCGGCTATGCCGGCCAGCTCGGACTCAGCCAGCTCCAGCAAATCGTGATGGAGTCGACTGCGGCGTGGTTTGGCGGCGGCGCCCGAACTGACCCGTACCGCAGCACGACCGATATTGGCCAGATCGGCGAACTCAAACAGTCCGACCGCATCATGCTGCGTGTAACGCTGCCGCAGGCCATGACAGCACCGCTGCTGCTGCACCGCGCGAGCTATAACGCCTATGCATCCCCGACGTGGCTTGCGCGCGACGTGACGTTTGTTGCGGTTGGCGCCGAGCCCGACCAGAGCAGCTGGGTTTTGTCCGACCCGGCCAATGCCGCAGCGGTGGCCGGCGCTGCGAGCCTAGCCGACGCAGGCGGCACGCAGACGCGCATCGTGGTGTCGCAGCCTGTCGAACGCGGCAAGGCGGTGTTGGCGCTGCCCAACGGTACCGTGCGCATAGAGCAACTGCCCGTTCCGGCGATGCAGCGCAACCCGCTCGGGGCCGTCACGATCGAGAGCCATGACGAACTCGTCGCCTACCGCGCCGTATTCGATCCGCGCGCAGTCGCAGGCGATGCGCCGCGGGAGACCGATCTGCGAGTGCCGCGGCAGGAAGTGGCCGCATTCGAACAACTCGCGGTACGCCTGCAACTCAAAGGCCGGCCTGCGCGCGAGGTGCTGGATACCGTCAAGGATTTCTTCGCGCGCGACTTCACGTACTCGACGTATCTGTCGATGTCCCGGTCGCAGGGCACGCCGCTGGCCGATTTCCTGCTCGTCACGCGCACGGGACACTGCGAATACTTCGCCACGGCGACCACGCTGCTGCTGCGCGCGGCGGGTGTGCCGGCCCGCTACGCCACCGGCTACTCGGTACAGGAGTGGAGCCCGCTCGAAAACAGCTACATCGTGCGCGAGCGTCACGCGCATGCCTGGGTGCGTGCGCGGGTCGACGGGCGCTGGGTTGATTTCGATACGACGCCGCCGGTATGGTTCAGCGCCGAGGCCCGGGATGCGCCGCGCACGCAGCGGCTTACCGATCTGTGGTCATGGATCGTGTACCGTTATGCGCGCTGGCAGAGCGAGGAACCCGCCGCGCGGACTATCATCGCACTGGTATTGGTCGTGGTGCTCGCCGCCATCCTCATCTGGCGGCTCTTCATCCGCAATCCGCTCGGCGCGGGGCGCATGAGCCGGGCGTCCGCGGCTGCACGGCGCATTTGGCCGGGCGCCGATTCCGAGTTCTATCGGATCGAGGCGCTGCTGGTCCGTGCCGGCTGCGCGCGCGCCGCGCATGAACCGCTTGGCGCCTGGCTGATGCGCATCGCACGCGAACGCGCCGATATCAGCGTCGTCCCGCTACAGGATTTGCTGCGGCTGCATTACCGTTACCGTTTCGATCCGCGCGGGCTCACCGCGCCCGAACGCGACGCCCTCGCCACGCAGGCGCAGCGCTGGCTTGAGATGCACACCAGTCTTGACCACTGAGTAATACGGATTTGATGACCATCCAGAGGGTTTGGAACTGCCCCTCGTGCCCGGTCGGCTGCGCCCCCGCGCCGCACAACAATCAGCGCGGGGTTATCCCTTCACTTTACCGGCGTGGCGAGCGGCTTGCCTTTTTCGACAACGTAGGTCGCCAGCACCTTGGCTCTTCCGCTGCCGACGTTTTTGCCGTCATGCACGACGCCCGCCGGTACGAAGAAAAAGTCGCCCGCGTTAAGCGTCACCGGCGCTTTGCCTTCCATCTCGATGACCAGCGTGCCTTCGAGAATGTATCCGAGTTCCTCGCCGGGATGGGTATGCTTGCCCGCGGCGACGCCCGGATCGAATTCCGCCCTGACCTGGACCGCCTCGCGTCCGGGCACGGAAAGGTCGCCCTTTTGCAGCAGCGCGCGGGTAAACCCCGGCTGCTGCGCCAGCAGCGACTGCGCGCCCAAAGCAGCGAGCAACGCCACGCCTGAAACAGTTGCGGCAAGTGTGAGTTTTGCGTTTTGCATATTTTTTCTCCCTGATGCTGGTTCCAAACGGATGGTCCGTGTGAATCACGAACCGCGTATCGACGCCAACTGCTGCCTCATGCCAGCGTGCGCCGAAACGACGATGCTGGCGGCAACGCGGTATCTTTGTGCGTAATTTATCATCTTGTCGCGCTGCGCGTTTACTCCAGCCGCACATTCGCCGCGCGGCGCGCGCCAGCGTCAGTTGATTCATGATTTCTCCCCCAAGAATCGTTACCGCGTGTCCCCGCACAGGCGGGTGAGTAACTCTACACAGAACGCGGGGAGCGCGCTGTTCCGGCACGACGGATGCAGTGCCGGCCGCGGCAGCGCGCGTAGTGCGGATCCAATGCATTGTAATCCCGCGGCAAGTTCCCGGAATCCGCTGCGCCTCTTCCGGGCGAGTCATCCTGCCCGTGCGTTTTTTTCGTCGCTGCAAGCGCTACGTCACCCCTCGCGCTTGTTACCCGCCACTCTCGCACTTACAATCGGGAATCAGCTATTTGTGCCGAAAATCCAATGCCCGGCTTTGCCCCCCGAAAAGGATACCGATGACCGTAGACGGTACTATTGTCGCCGCACTTGCGCATTTCGGCCTGCTGCAGTTTGCCGGCGCAGATGCGCAGGCTTTTCTGCAGGGGCAATTGAGTTGCGACGTGGCGGCCTTGGCGCCCGGGCAGGCAACCTATGGCAGCTATAACACGCCGAAAGGCCGCGTGCTGGCGAGCTTTCTGCTGTGGCGCGACGAGGCGGGTTATACGATGCAATTGCCGCGCAGCCTGTGCGAGCCGATACGCAAGCGCCTGTCAATGTACATCATGCGCTCAAAGGTCACGGCGCATGACGCCAGCGACGATTTCTGCCTGATCGGCGTCGCGGGCGCCAGCGCGCAGGCAGTGCTGCAGCCATTATTCCCGGTCCTCCCCGCCGGCCCGCTCACCATGACGACAACCGGGCGCGCGCGCCTGTTGCAGCTTGAGAGCACGCGCTTTCTGGTTGTCGCGGCAGCCGGGCATGGGCGCGAACTTGGCAACGCGCTGGGCGTGTCGGCGGCGACTGCCAGCGAGGCAACCTGGGACTTGACGAATATCCGCGCCGGAATTCCATTTATCACGCCCGCAACCCAGGACGCGTTTGTGCCGCAAATGGCGAACCTGGACCTGATCGGCGGCGTGAGTTTCACCAAGGGCTGCTATCCGGGACAGGAAATCGTTGCTCGCATGCACTACCTCGGCAGGCTCAAGCAACGCATGTACGTCGCCAATATCGCCGGCGATGCGGTCGCGCAGCCTGGCGACAGGCTTTACAGCGCCGACACCGGTGACCAGGCCGCCGGGACGATTGTGAGCGCCGCGCCCTCCCCCGACGGCGGGCAGGATGTGCTGGCTGTGCTCCAGACAGCGAGCTACGGCACGGGCGATGTGCGCCTTGCGTCCCTGGCGGGGCCGAAGCTGAAATTTTTCGCGTTACCGTATAAAATACCTGCCTGACCAGCCCCTGAATGCCCTGCTATGTGCCTGATTCTGTTCGCCCATAAAGTTCATCCGGATTACCCGCTCGTGCTCGCCGCCAACCGCGACGAAGCGTACGCGCGGCCCACCGCGCCGGCGGCCTTCTGGAATGATTATCCCCACGTTTACGGGGGGCGCGATATCGAACAGGGAGGCACATGGCTCGGCATTGCGCGCGGTGGCGCGATCGCCGCGGTGACCAATTTTCGGGGCGGTCAGGCGCCGGGTAATCAATCGCGCTCGCGCGGCGAACTCGTCGCAAACTATTTGCGCGGCAATCAGCGCCCGGCGGATTATCTCGCGCGGGTCAATCGCGATGCTGCGTCGTACAACGGCTTCAATCTGATCCTGGGCGATGTCGACGAGCTGCGCTACCTGTCGAACCGGGGCGGCCGCATGATGGTCGTCGCACCGGGCGTGCACGGCCTGAGCAATCATCTGCTGAACACGCCATGGCCGAAGGTTGAACGCGGCAGGCAGGTCATGGCCGAATTGCTGCACAGCAAGGCGCAGGTGATGATCGATGGCCTTTTCAGCCTGCTCGCGGAACGCACCGTCGCTCCCGATGACGCGCTGCCCGAGACCGGCGTTGGATTGCCGCGCGAGCGGGTGCTGTCACCGGCCTTCATTATCTCGCCGACCTACGGCACGCGATCGTCGACGGTAATCCTCGTCGACAATCACGGTCAGGTGGTGTTCATCGAACGCAGTTACGGCGACCGCGGCAAACCCGGACGGACCGCGACGGGACGTTTCGCCCTCGAAATGGCGCCTACCCCGGCGGCGGTTTGACCAGCGATAACCGCATCATGCGGTGCGCAATACCCGCCTCCAGGTATTCATCGCTCACCACCGCGAAGCCGTGCCGCCGGTAAAACCCGAGCGCGTGAGTTTGCGCGCTCAGTTCGACCGCTGAATAATGCTGTTCGCGCGCGGCGCTGATCAACTCGGCGAGCAGCGCGCTGCCAACCCCGGTTCCGCGCCAGTGCTTCAACACCGCCATGCGGCCGATATGGCCATCGGGTAACAGCCGCCCCGTGCCGACGGCCTCGCCTGACGAGGATGCGGCCAGCACGTGCAGGCACTGCGGGTCGATGCCGTCCCACTCAAGTTCTTCGGGCACTTTCTGTTCGTCCACAAAGACCGCTTTGCGGATCGCGCGCAGAGTCGTAGCGGCCTCGTTCCAGCCGACACGACGAACCGTAACTTGTGGGAAGCGTTGCATGAAACGTGAATTATAATCATGCCCGTGCGTCCAGATTTGAACAATTCCGGGATTCCCTTCAATGCAAAGCCTGTGGAGTGATGACGAAGCCGCGTCTTACCGCGGCGATCTCGCGCAACGCGTTTATACATCGCGGCTGCTGGGACGCGACAAATCGCTGGTCTTGCACGGCGGGGGCAACACGTCAGTCAAGATTCGCGAGCGCAATCTGGTCGGCGAGGACGAGGAAATACTCTACGTCAAGGGCAGCGGCTGGGACCTCGAGTTGATCGAGGAAGCCGGCTTCTCGCCGGTGCGCCTGGCGCATTTGCTCAAACTCGCCCGGCTCAGTACCCTCAGCGACCCACAAATGGTCAATGAGCTTGTCACGCAGATGACGCGCGCCTCCGCGCCCGCGCCGTCGGTCGAGACCATACTGCACGCACTGCTGCCGCACAAATATGTCGACCACACGCATTCCGATGCGGTGCTCGCAGTGACGAATACGGGAGACGGAGCGCAGCGGATCGACCGGATTTACGGCGACCAGGTCGTCGTCATTCCGTACGTCATGCCGGGCTTCGATCTCGCGCGGTTGTGCGCTGACCTGTATCCGCGTCATGCCGGAAAAAACACCATTGGCATGGTGCTGCTGAGCCATGGAATTTTCTCGTTCGGCGCAACCGCGCGTGAATCGTATGAGCGCATGATCCAACTGGTCGAACTGGCGGAACGTTATCTTCACCAGCAAGGCGCCTGGCATCTTGCGCCGGCCGAAAAGCGTGCCGCGGCGCCCGTGCCGCTCGCGCAGATAGCGAGGTTGCGCAGGGACATCTCGGCTGGCGCCGGCAACCCGATGATAGTCGCTACGCATCAGGATCCGCGCACGGCGTCGTTCGCCCGCCGCACCGACATTGCGGCAATATCCCAGCAAGGCCCGGCGACGCCTGATCACGTGATTCGTACCAAGCGCCTGCCCATGCTGGGCCGCGATGTCGAAAATTATATGCGGTCATACCGAATCTATTACGAGCAAAATGCGCTGCACGCGAAAGAACCCAAGACCATGCTCGATGCCGCTCCGCGCGTTGCACTCGACCCGGAATTCGGGCTGTGCGCAGTCGGCCGTAGCGCCAGGGATGCCGCCATCGTCGCCGACCTCTACCGTCACACCATGGACGTGATCGAGCGGGCCACCGTGCTTGGCGGCTACCAGGCGTTGCCCGCGCGCGATATTTTCGACGTCGAATACTGGGACCTCGAGCAGGCAAAGCTGCGCAAAGCCGGCAAACTGCCGCTGTTCGCCGGCGAAGTCGCGCTGGTCACCGGCGCGGCGTCAGGCATCGGCAAGTCCTGCGTCGAGTCTCTTCTTGCGCGTGGCGCCGCGGTCGTCGGCCTCGATATCGATGGCCGGATCGGGACGCTGCATAAACGGCCGGATTTTCTGGGCTTGCGCGGCGACGTGACAGTACGCGACGATATCATCGCCGCGCTCGAATCCGCCGTGCGCGCATACGGCGGGCTCGACATGCTTGTTCTGAATGCGGGTATTTTCCCCGGGGGCACCGCCATCGCGACGCTGGACGATGCGGCATGGCGCCATGTGATGAGTGTCAATCTCGACTCCAACCTGATGTTGCTGCGCGAATCCCATGCGCTGCTGAAACTGGCGCCGCGAAGCGGGCGCGTCACGGTAATCGGTTCGAAAAACGTCCCCGCTCCCGGCCCCGGCGCCGCCGCATACTCCGCGTCGAAGGCCGCGCTGGTACAGCTTGCGCGCGTGGCGGCGCTCGAATGGGGCGCCGACAACATCCGCGTCAATGTCCTGCATCCCAATGCGGTATTCGACACCGGCATCTGGAGCGATGCGGTGCTCGCGTCACGTGCAGCGCACTACGGGCTGAGCGTCGAACAGTATAAGCAGAACAATATTCTGCAGACCGAGGTCAAGAGCCGCGATGTTGCTGAACTCGCCGCCGAAATGTGCGGCCCGTTGTTCGCCAAGACCACCGGCGCGCAGTTGCCCGTTGATGGCGGCAACGAGCGCGTGATCTGATGCCCATTGCGCGCGATACGGTGGATACGATGCGCTGGCGCGATGGCCGGTTCGAGATGCTCGACCAGCGCGCCTTGCCCTCCCGCATTCATTATGTGCAATTTGATTCCGC
>JAYWDM010000698.1:0-8338 GCA_043779885.1 Betaproteobacteria bacterium
GCATGAGTTCCGCTACGCCCTCCTCGATCGCGAGGCTGTAATCAGCCGGGGTCGACAGCAACTTCTTGCTGAACAACTCGCCATCGGAGCGCAACAGGACAATGTCGGTAAAGGTGCCGCCGATGTCTATCCCGAGGCTGAAATCGCTCATCTATCGTTTCCCGGACCCTGCAATCGCCCTGGTCCGGATCACTGCGCCAGCGCCGCTTCGGCGGACTGCGGAAGATCGCCTTCCTCCTTCAGCGCGCGCAGAGACCGCTGCCACGCATGGAGGGTCAGGTCGACGTCGGCCTGCGTGTGCGCCGATGACACTATGCCGCCGCGCCAGCCCTTGAGATCGATCCCATGCACGAGCATGGCGAGCCGCATCTTTGCCAGCAGCCGCTCGCGCTTGTCCGTCTTGAACCATTCGATTGGCGCCGTCTGCGCATCGAACGTGGTCGGCCTTATCGCGCGGTTCTCCGGATTGGTAAAAAAGTTGAAGAATGAATGCACGCCATACACCGCCCACGGCACGCCCTCTGCCTCGAGCACCGCGTTCATGCCGGCACGCAGTTGCGCGGCGGTGGCGCTCGCCCGCACGCACGCATCCGTATCGCGGATGATACCGAGCGTAGCGATGCCGGCCGCCGCGCTCACCGGGTGGGCGTTGTGCGTGCCTTCGTGCGCAATGCGCTCGCGTCCGGCCGCGGTGGAAGCGTCGTAATCGAGCCAGTCGAGTATCTCCTTGCGCCCGGCGACGACGCCCCCGGGCATGCCGCCCGCCACGATCTTGGCCAAAGTGGTCAGGTCGGGAATGACGCCATGGAGCGCCTGTGCGCCCCCCGGTGCAACGCGAAAGCCCGTGACCACCTCGTCGAAGATCAGCAGTACGCCGTGCCGGCGGGTGATTTCACGCAGTTCGCGCAAAACCGCCGGCGGCGTGGGTATCGCGCCCGAGCCGGCCCCCACCGGTTCGATCATCACGGCAGCCACATCGCTGCGCCCGGCGAGAACGCGCTCCACGCCCGCGACGTCGTTCGGCTTGACCAGAATGACATTGGCGGCAACGTCAGCCAGCACACCGGCGGTCGGCGTGCCATCCAGGTGCTCCTTCACGCCGAACGCGACGTGGTCGTGCCAGCCGTGGAAGTGGCTTACGAAGCGCACGATCTTGCCCCTGCCGCTCGAGGCGCGGGCAAGGCGGATCGCGAGGTGGGTCGCTTCAGTCCCCGAAGACGTGAAGCGCACGCGCTCGGCTGACGGGATCAGTTCCTGGATGAGTCGCGCCCATTCGAGCTGCAGCGCGTGCCCCGCGGCAAAGTGCATGCCTTTGCTTAGCTGCGCCTGGGCCGCCGCCACGACCTGCGGGTGCTGATGACCCAGCAGCAGGGCGCCGTGCCCGCCGTAGTAGTCCACGTACTCGTTGCCGTCGAGGTCCCACTTACGCGATCCCATCGCGCGATCGACGTAGAGCCCATACGGCCATGTGCGCCTTGAGTCGTGCACGATGCCGCTGGGCAGCAGCCCGCACGCCTCGTCGTGGCAGCGGGCCGAGCGCGGCGTGCGCTCGAGATACTCGCCGAGGATTTTGGATTCACGCGCAGCTTCGGTGTTCATCGTGCATCTCTCCTGTCTGTCTACTGGTTGAGCGCTTATTTCGTTTCCGGCCACCGCTGCATAGCGAGCGCGGTCAGCCGCATCTCGCCACACTTTACTCGAGCTTGAATCCGGTCTGCTTGATCACGACCTTCCAGCGCTCGGTCTCCGCCGCAATCTCGCGCCTGAAGTCTGCCGGAGACCCAGGCGTGATTTCGAGCGCCTGCGAGGAAAATCGCTCGCCCATTTCAGGTGTGGCAAGCGCTTTGCCGATCTCGCGGTTGAGCCGATCGACGATTATGCGCGGCGTTCCCTTCGGCGCGAGCACGCCATACCAGGCAGCGGCCGTAAAATCCTTCAGGCCGGCTTCGTTGAATGTCTGCACCTCGGGAAGCTGGCGCAGCCGCGCTGCCGCCGCGACACCGAGACCTTTGATTCTTTTTCCCTGAATGAGCGGAATGGCGGGCGCCGCTGAATTCATGGCGAGCTGGATCTGCCCGGCGACGAGGTCGGCCAGCGACGCACCGCTGCCTTTGAACGGAACGTGTATGAGCGTGAGTCCGCTTTGCAGCCGCAACCGCTCGTAAGTGAAATGCGGCACGCTCGCGAGACCGCTGCTGCCCACCGAGTAACCGGCAGTCTGCGCCCGCGGCAGCGCCAGCAGTTCCCTGAGCGTATTCGCGGGAATCGCCAGCGCCCCCGCCAATAACTGCGGGGCAGCGGCGATCAGACCGATCGGCTCGAAATTCCCGAGCGCGTCGTATTTCGCGTCTTTGAACACGAGCGGATTCACCAAATGCGCGTTGTCCGTCCACAGGATCGTGTAGCCATCCGCCTGCGCGCCGGCAACGATCTGGGTGCCGATGATGCCCGCCGCTCCCGCGCGGTTATCGACGACGAACGTCTGTCCAAGCGCGGCGGTCAGCCTCTGCGCCAGGGTCCGCGCGGTAAAGTCGGTGCCGCCGCCCGGCGAATACGGAACGACAATGCGCACTGGACGAACAGGATAGTCGGCGGCCGCGGCCACAACCGCAATCATTGCGGCGGCGCAGACTGCGGTCGCGGTCCGAACCATTAAACCGCGGCGCACCTGCCGCGAGCGAGTTTGCGCCGTCGCAGGGAGGACACTCATTTCGTCTCCACATAAACTCCGGCAATGGTCTGCTTCACTTCAAGCGCGAGATCCGGAACCCGTGCCGCCGACTGTTTTGCCATGACTTCCTCCGGCGCGATGCGATTGGCATTTTGCCGGCCGATAATAACGACCTCGTCGCCAACGGCGGCGCCGGGCACTCGCGTTAGATCGACTCGCGTGTATTCGAGCGCCGGCGAGCCAAGAATCGGGACGCGCTCACCGCGTACCAGCACGTCGCCGCAATTGAGCCTGTGCATGCCGTCACTATAACCGATGGGGATAATACCGACGCACATGCCGGGAGCAATCCTGAAGGGCGCCTCGTCGGGGAACTCAGTCCTGACCACGGCTTTCACCTGAATCAGGCGGCTCTTCAGACTGTGAAAAGGCTGATACAGTTCATTGGCACCATCGGCCAGCAGCGGCGAGAAAAGTGCCGCGCCCGGATCGACCGCATTGAGCAGCATTGATCTGCCGGTCATCAGAAGGACTTTGGAACCCGCCACGACCTTGCTCGGTATGCGTATGCCGGACTGCTCCAGTTCTTCGCAAATGCCGGCGAAGCGGCGGTACTGCCATTCGAGGCAATCGGCGATACGCCCGCGTCCAGGCACGCTCGGGTGGGCGTTGATGACCTCCAGGCGCAGATGCGGGTGCCGAACAATCGACCTGACAAACGCCACCGCTTGTTCGGCTGGCACTCCAATGCGTTCCGGTCCCACGTCCACCTTAACCGCAACGCGGATTTCGCGTGTCGCGTAACGGGCAAACGCGGCCAGTGATTCCTCGCTATGCAGCGTGGGAATGAGCGCATATTTCTCTACGGCCCTCACGATGTCTTTTCCCGGCACGCTACCCGCATAGACGAGCACCGGAACCTGCATTCCTGCGCGGCGCAGCGCAATCGCGTCGTCCAGACTGACCAGGGACAAGGCATCCGCGCCCGCGGCAATTACGGCTTTTGCCGCCGGCAGCAGTCCGTAGCCATAAGCGTTCGCCTTGAGGGTGGCGAAGAAACGAATGTCGGGGCCGATGCGGTCACGCACCCTGCGGACACACCGCGCGATCGCTCCCAGATCGATTTCGAAAGTGTTGGGCCTGGAGAATCTGCCGCGCCGCGGAGACGGGTCGAATTTCAACATGCTAATCAACCTTGAGCCCCGCATCGCGGATTACTTTGGACCAGATCCCGATATCGCGCATGAACAGCTTGCGCAACTCTGCCGGCGAACCCGCAACGCCGGGTTCTGCGCCCTGCGCAATCATTCTTTCCCTGAACGCAGGCTCCTGCATGAATGCCGCGATTTCTTCACTCAACCGCTGGATGATCCGCGGCGGCGTCTGCACCGGTGCGAACACGCCGAATTGTCCAACCGCGTGAAAACCGGGCACGCCGGACTCCGCAATCGTCGGTATCTCCGGCATCGCCGACGAGCGCGCGGCGCTGGTCACGCCCAATCCGCGCAATGCGCCGCTTTTGATATGCGGGATCATCGTCATCGCGTTCTCGATTGCTGCCTGCAACCGCCCGCCGAGCAAGTCCGGCATGACCGCGCCGGTGCCCTTGTAAGGCACGTAGGTCATATCCATGCCTGTCATGCGCTTGAGCAATTCACCGCAGAGATGCTGCAGTGTGCCGGGTGTTGATGCGGCGTAATTCAGCCCGCCCGGCTTCGATTTGGCGTAGGCGATGAATTCACGCATCGAACTGACCGGCACCGTTGGGTGCACGACGAAGACAAATGGCGTTGATGCGATGAACGCGATGGGGACAAGGTCTCTTGCGACATCGAACGGAACTTTCGAGTACAGGCTGCCAATGGCGACGATGGAACTGCCCGCTGTCAGCAGCGTATGACCGTCCGGCTGTGATTTGACGACAAGGTCGGTCGCGATGATGCCGCTCGCGCCCGACCGGTTATCCACGATGATCTGCTGCCCGAGGCGCTCGCCCAGTTTGACGGCGACGATGCGCGCCACGATATCGGTCGTTCCGCCCGGCGGCACGCCTATGATCATGCGTATCGGACGCAGCGGATAGTCCGGCGCAGGCGCGGCGGATACGACGCCTGACGCACACATCGCCACCACCGATATTGCAACTGTCAGAAACGGCCGCATCGCTTTATTTCCGTGCGCTGAAAAATCAAAAATCCATGGTACTGGCGGCGAATACTTCGTCAAGCTGGATTACACCCGGCGTCAGGCCTTGCTCGTGCGAATGGCGTGCCGGCGTTTCGAGTACGCCACGGTTGGCCGGATGATTCCACAGGTCCGCGGTGCCGCGGTCCGCTGATATTCGGGAACACCGACGCGCTTCTCTATGCCTTGGCAGGAAAACGGCGAGGCCCTGTAAAGTGTTCAAAATATCGAATTGCGTTCACGTTTAGACGTTACCCACTCGCCACCGGCGTGTCAATATTGCGGCGTCGATGTGTTCTCATCCGTGGCGTGGAAACGACCATGGATTGCGCGGGCTTTGTATCCCTCCAAGCGCGCTTTCCCTCGCACAGGACACTTGAAACCCTGCAAAGATCAGCAGTGGGTTCTTCGACTGCGACATGGGAGTCCGCGCTAATTTGCCACCAGCTTCGAAAGCCTGAGAGTCCGGATCGTTGCCGAGTTGAACCCTATCGCGATTGTCACGCAAAGCGCAATCGCGGCGAGCAGAACCACCAGCATCTGCGGCCCGAGCAGATCAGCCCCCATCCCCGAGGTGAGCGCCCCCACCGAAATAAACGCAGGAAACACCGTCAGCAGGCTCGCGATGCGGCCGCGCATCTCGTGCGGAGCGCACATTTGCAGCGTCGTTACATTGCTGGTTGCAAGCACCATTTCCGCAGTTCCCGCGGCCACCAGAAAGATCAGTGCAACCGCGAACCCGGGGCTCAGCGCGAACCCCACGAGCGAAAGCGCAAAGGCAAGCAGTGCTGCGAGCTGCAGAAGTCCGATGCGGTCGTAACGCGACAGCGATGCGGCGAGCACCCCGCCCAGTATGCCGCCAGCGCCGACTGCCGAAAGCAGCAGTCCGAGTCCGTCGGGACCTGTCATGAAAACTCTGACCGCGAATACCGGCATTAAGGCACTGAATGATGGAATCAGCAGTATCGGCGGTAAAAGTCCCAGCAGCAGCATCATGCGCGCGACCGGGTCGGTCACGGCAAAGCGCAGCCCGGCTTGCATATCGCTCCACGCCGAATTCCGGGTAATGCTGCGCTGCGACCGGCGTGGCGCGCTAACCATCAATGCCGCCGCTGCGACGCCCGTATACAGGAACCCCTGAATCGCGAAGTTCCATGCCGGTCCGACCCACGCGATCAACAGTCCGGCCACGCCGGGTCCAAGCGTGCGCGACAAGCTGAAGGCTATGGTGTTCAGCGCTACCGCGTTGGCGACTTCCGCGCGCGGGACTACATCGAACACCAGGGTATTGCGCAGCGTGCGGTCGAACGCGGCGCTCGCCCCCGCGCACAAGGTAAATGCAAACAGATGCCAGACCTGTACCGCCCGCAAGGCAAACACTGCGGCGAGGACAAACGAAACAGCCGCAATGAGCAACTGCGCCGCGGCGAGCGCACGCCTGCGGTCATAGCGATCCGCGACCATGCCGGCGAGCGGCGCGAGCAACAGCATCGGGATGGCGCGCACGCCGAGCACGGCCCCCAGCAGCGTCCCGGAGCCTGTCAAATCGTACGTCACCCAGCCCAGAGTGGCGTTTTGTATCCATTGCCCGCCAGTGGAGCAAAACGTGCCCGCCCACAGCCAGCGAAAGTCGCGATGACGCAGCGCGGCGAACATCGATACACGGGCAGTCAAAGGTTCAAATTCCGGATAGGTGGAATTGGCATTTCCGCAATAGTATCGCGCCCCGTGGTTGCCCCGCCGGGATTACGCCGGCGTAATCGCATCAAAACAGGCGCAAGCCCGGGAAGCGTCTCGTTATAGCGGTACGCTGGCGCCCGCGAGCACGCATCGGGCCTGGTAATCGCCCGTATGGTATTTATCCTGGCGCAGAGAATTTAGAACGAAGATCCGGTTACGCCGCAATATCCTCTTTGACATCAATACGGCAGTTCGGCTACAAAAGACACCACGACCACGATCGCGGATAGAATCACGAATTCAGAACTGGAGGCATAATTCGCGTCCCTTCTGAAACGCTATTCACTGGCATCGCTTTCGGCAATAAATACCAATTAAAATACCAGGGCACTAAAAAAAACATCATGAGACTCAATAACATCGTTGCTGCTGTCGCTTTACTCTCGGGCGCGCTCGCAACCAGCGCGGTGCACGCGCAGAGCCAGAACCTCAAATCCGGGGAAATGGTCTATACGGAAACCTGCGCCGCTTGCCATGCCACGGGACTTCTCAAGGCACCCAAGTTCGCGGACAAGAAGGCGTGGGGGCCGCTCATCAAAGAACCGCAAGCCGATCTCACCGCTGATGGTTGGGTCGGTGTTCGCGATATGCCCGCCAAGGGCGGCAAGCCGGATCTCGCGCTGGAGGAATTCGCACGGGCGGTTTCTTACATGGCGCGCGCGGCTGGCGCGAAATGGGCGGATCCCGACGCCGCGATGATGAAGCGGATCCGGGCCGAGGAAAAGAAAGCCCTCGACAAGAAAAACAAGTCGAAAAAGTAGCCGGCGCACGGCATTGTCGCGAACTATTTTCAATTAAAGGATGCTATTGATGAACACACCCATCCGCACTGCCATGGCCGTGTCGTTTCTGACGGCCGCATTTGGCGCCAACGCTACCGGCCTCGCAACCTGTGATTCCGGCCCGAAATCGGGTTGGCAGCCACCGGAGAAACTCGAAAAAATGCTGGTCGACCAGCAGGGCTGGAAAATCCGCCGCATCAAGGAAGACGGCGGCTGCTACGAGGTTTACGCGTTCGACAAGAGCGGGGAGCGCGTCAATGCCTACTATCATCCGGTAACCCTGGCACTGGTGCCCACCACGCCGCGCAAACCGTAATGACCGGGCGCGGCAGCGCGCCGGCAGTCAAGGTGTGGGATCTGCCGGTGCGGGTCGCACACTGGTCGCTGGTGACCGGTATCGTGGCGACTTGGCTTGCCCATGGAAAATGGCATGAGTGGCTGGGTTACGCAGTGTTGGGCATGGTGACGCTGCGTATCGTGTGGGGCTTGATAGGCCCGCGTTACGCGCGCTTTGCGCAATTCGTGCGCCCACCTACCGCGGCCTTGGTCTACGGCAGGCAAATTCTCGATCACAGAGAGCCGCGCCATATCGGCCACAACCCGCTCGGCGGCTGGATGATCGTCGCGCTGATCATCACCATCACCGGCATCTGCGCCAGTGGCTGGCTTTATACCACCGACACATTCTGGGGCGTGGGGTGGGTCGAAGCGTTGCATGAAGGACTCACCAACTGCCTGATGGTACTGGTCGCCCTGCACGTGAGTGGCGTCATCTTTTCGTCACTGCGCCAGCGTGAAAATCTTGTCGCGGCGATGCTGCACGGACGCAAGCGCGCACCGCGCGACGGCGACGTCGTCTAGCAACGCACACCGTCTCTATTCGCCGCGCCCACCCCGCGCTGTGCAGAAATATACTCAGCTCCGTTCGCGCTTTTGGATTCCGATTGTGACGCGAGGCGGC
>JAYWDM010000699.1:0-2883 GCA_043779885.1 Betaproteobacteria bacterium
GAGGATATGGAATTCACAGCCGCCGCGCCCGCGGCATTCAACGCAGTTCGCGCCGCAGAGGTAGCCAAATGGGCAAAGATACTCAAACAGATGCCGCTACGGGTCGAATGACGGCGGACTTTCTTCCGCGAACCGCGATCGCGATTGCTTCGCTGTGCGCCGCGGCGTTCCCGGACATCGCGCAGGCACAGCAATTTCCGTCGCGGCCTGTCCGCCTGATTTCCCCGTATCCGCCCGGCGGCGGCAACGACGTGCTGGCGCGACTGATCGCCGACAAGATGGGAGATCTGCTCGGGCAGCGCGTCATCGTCGATAATCGAGCGGGCGCGAACACCATAGTCGGCACCGACCTCGTTGCCAAATCCGCGCCCGACGGCCACACCATGGTGCTGGTGCCGAACAGTTTCGTCACCAATCCGGGTTTTTACGCCAAGCTGCCGTACGACACCACCCGCGACTTCGCCCCCGTCGCACTCGTGGCGCTCTCGCCGCAGATGCTCGTCGTGCACCCATCGGTGGCGGCAACCACGGTCAAGGAACTGATCGCGCTCGCCAAAGCCAAACCAGGCTACTACAGTTACGGCAGTTCCGGCAACGGCTCGGTCGGCCATCTGGCGATGGCGCTGTTCGACGCGATGGCCGGCGTCAGGATGGAACAAATCGCATACAAGGGAACCGCCCCCGCGGTGACCGAGCTTCTGGGCGGCCAGATACCGCTCATGATGTCTTCGATGCTCTCGGTACTCCCGCATGTGAAGGCCGGCAAATTGCGCCTGCTGGCGGTCACCACGGCGAAGCGTTCGCCTGCCTTGCCCGATACGCCGACCATCGCGGAAGCCGGAGTGCCGGGTTACGAAGCGACGCTGTGGTACGGTCTGGTCGCGGTCGCCCGCACGCCGCAACCCATCCTCGAAAAACTGAGTGGCGCTGTCGAAAAAACGCTGCGCGATCCTGACCTCATCGAAAAGCTTGCGCGGCAGGGCGTGGAACCCTACTACCACGGACCCGCACAGTTTGCCGCGCGCATCCGGGAGGAAATACCGAAGTGGGCGAAGGTCATCAAGGATACGGGCATCCGCATCGAATGAGCGGATGCTGCCGGGGATAAATGCAGACTTTCGAGCATTTCATAATTGATGATCATTAATAGGGTCCACAATTCGTCCCTCACCCTCGGTCGGCGCCGCCCCCCTCGCTTCGCTCTCCCCAGGGGGCGAGGGATGCAAATCCCTTCTCCCTCGGGGAGAAGGGTGGGGATGAGGGCGCACGGTGTCACCAATTCCGAAATAATCAATAGTCTACTCAAATACAGTGCGATCACATGCTTGCTGACACCGGCCTGCTGCGCCATTGCGGCCGATTTCCCATCGCACCCGTTGCGCCTCATCGTGCCCTACGCGCCGGGCGGCAATGCCGACATCATGGCGCGGCTCATCGCGCAACGCCTCGGCGAAAATATCGTCCAGCAGGTCGTGGTCGATAATCGGCCCGGCGCGAGCGGCATCATCGGCACAGAACTCGCCGTAAAAGCGGCGCCTGACGGCTATACGGTCGTGCTGGTCGCGAGTTCGCTGGCGACCAACCCCAGCCTATTCCGGCAAATGCCCTATGACACGCTGCGCGATTTGGCGCCCGTTACCATGGTCGGTTCGACCCCTTTGATACTCGCCGCCTATCCGGGCTTGCCCGCTGCCGGCGTGAGAGATTTGATCGCGCTCGCCAGGGCGAAACCGGGACAATTGAATTACGCGTCTTCCGGCAACGGCTCGCCGGCCAATTTCGCCGGCGCGCTTTTTACGATCATGACGGGCATCAAGCTCGTGCACGTGACGTACAAAGGCACTGCGCAGGCCATGACCGACGTGCTTGGGGGTCATGTGCAGCTTTCCTTTCCCAGCCTGACAGCGGCCCTGCCCCACGTGAAGTCCGGCAAGCTGAAAGCGCTCGGCATGACCGGACTGCAACGCTCGCCGCTGGCGCCCGATGTGCCGACGGTGTCCGAGTCCGCGGTTCCCGGCTACCAGGCGAACATCTGGAACGGCGTGCTCGTGCCGGCGGCAACCCCGAAAGCCGTCATTGCGAAATTGAACGCTGAATTCGTGCGCGTGCTGACCTCGCCCGAGACCCGTGAGCGCTTCGCCGCCGCGGGCGCGGATATCGTGCATGGCACGCCTGAAGAATTTGCCGCCTTCGTGAAAACCGAAATGACCAAATGGGCCGACGTGGTGCGCGAATCCGGCATGCGCGCCGAGCTTGAACGCTAGAGCACGCGCCGTTGCGCCGCGCGACGCGGCGGACAGTGGCAGCAAGAGCGTCGCTTACAGCTACAACGACCCAGTGATTTTCGCCGAGTACGCGATGGATGTTGCCGACGCATGCCATGCGCGCGTCGTGTAGAGCGTTACTTTCACTTACACCACGCTTTGCCGGGCGCAAATACATCGCACCCGGCAGATGTACGCATCTCAAGTTTGAAGTGTTTCCAGCACTTAATCGTCTCAACCTCCTTATTCGACACTAGCTCCAGGAATTCTTTGTCTTCAGATGTCCATTTCTCAGCAGGTTTAAGTAGAAGACGGTTCTTTCCTACTCTCTCCACGTTTGTTGTCTTCTCGCATCGGGCGTCCACCCAATCCTTTAGCTCAGGAATGAAACCGTCTAAATCCGCCTTAATGTCACTTAGTGCCAACAATTGCACTTGGTCTTTGGGCACCGAGTACATCAGCTCGGAATACTTTGCCGGCAAGCCCATTTCTTTTAGGTAAGCATCCGTTTCTGTCCGTGCTACCTGAGACATCTTTAGTACTTGGTCACCGCTAATCCTACGAAGCTCGGTCTCGGAAAGGTAAGGCCTATGAATCAACAAAGTGTCGCCCGAGCGAT
>JAYWDM010000700.1:0-2882 GCA_043779885.1 Betaproteobacteria bacterium
CCGACTCGGCCAGCGCACCGGCGGACTCGTAGGCGACGATCTCGACAGGCACGCCCAACCGCCGGCCCAGTTCATGCGCAAGATCGAGCGCGATGCCGCTCGGCGCGCGGGTGACCGGGTCTCGGGCGGTGAGCAGGATATTGGAAAAATTGATGCCGACGCGTAATGTGCCCGCCGGCGCAAGATCGGCGCGCGCGGCCGCGGAGATTTCATTCATGATTGTGGACTTTCTTTGTATGATGTTGTTATCGAGCTTTACGTAACTCCGTTACATCGCTTGGCCCTCACCCCCAACCCCTCTCCCGGAGGGCGAGGGGAGCGTCGAGCGAAACCGGACTGTCGCCCGGTTTCGTAATTTTGGATGGATACTTTAACCCATCCCTCCGTCGCCCCGCTGGAATTAGCTCAGCGCGCGGCAGCCTTCACCGCAATTGCCAATTTAATGATAGGTTTGCACCATGCCAACCCAAATCGCGCGCAATGCTCCCGGGTCGGCGCTGATATTCGGCGCCGGTAACGGGCTCAGCGCGGCGCTCGCGCGGCGCTTCGCGCAGGAAGGCCTCAAAATCGGACTGGTGGCGCGGCAACCCGACAAGCTCGAAGCGCTGGCGCGCAGCGTGAATGCCCTGTCGCTAAAGGGCGATGTGTCGGACCCGGACGACGTGTCGCGGGTGTTTGCGGAATTCGACGCGCAACGTGGCGCCCCCGCTATCGTGGTGTTCAACCCGAGTTACCGTGTTCGGGGTTCGGTCGCGGACATAGACCCCGGCGAAGTCAGAAAAGCGATCGCGATTTGCGCGTTCGGCGGATTCCTGGTCGGCCAGCAGGCCGCCAGGAGCATGCTGCGCGCCGGTCATGGCACGATCCTGTTCACCGGTGCGTCAGCCAGCGTAAAAGGCTATGCGCAGTCCGCGTCGTTTGCGATGGGCAAATTTGCGCTGCGCGGCCTTGCCCAGAGCATGGCGCGCGAACTTGCCCCGAAAAATATCCATGTCGCGCATTTCGTGATCGACGGCGGCATCAGCAATGAATCCCGCGGGCGCGTCGAGGCAGCCGGTGCGCCGGAAAGCCTGCTCGACCCCGCCGCGATCGCCGACGCCTACTGGCACGTTGCCTGCCAGCCGCGGTCGGCGTGGACCTGGGAAATGGAGCTGCGCCCGTGGACGGAGAAATTCTGACCGGCGTAAAGATCGCGCGGCGACTGCCGATAATGTAACGATGATTGATCTTCGCGCCACGGCGAAGCCCATTTAAGGCAGCTCTGATCAGGTTCGTCACACCGGAGCACGCCTGCATGTCGAATTCAGGCTTCTGCAGAGTCTTCTTAAGCCGCCGCAATAAATTGCCGTTAGATAAGGCGCAGGACAACCTGCGGATCAAGCGGCAGCGCGTCAGCGCTGATTCGCGCGTGAGCGCAGTGCCATGCGTTGTCCCGGCGGCAATTGATGCAAAGGAGGCAGCTATGCTTCAGGTTGATTTGAACGACCCCGACTACCAGATCGCGCAATTCATCAAAGTCGTCTGCCGGCCGATCGGCCGCACGACGTCGGTCCAGGTCCACCGCGCGCCCGTTCCGTTCGCATTGATTCAAATGTCAAGCCGCGAGCAGACATATGAGTTGGCAGCACGCTTCGGCGGCTCATCGTTTGGCGCCTGCGCACTGGTTCACCTTGAACAACTGGCTTACGGGCAAGTCGACGTCCAGCGCGCCGCGGCGTGATTCACCGGCTGACGGTGAGGTCGGCGGCGTTGGCCGCAGCGCGGTAAGAACCTTCATTTAGACCGGTCGCGCCAATTCGCGTGCGCCTGCTTGCGCGCGCTGCAGAGTCGAGCGCATTTCGGGTAGCGCACTTCCATTGCGCCGGCTGCCCGCACGGGTGGTTGCCGCCCCCTGCGTTTTGCGGCGGACGCGAGTAAAATGAAATTTTCGCGCCGCCCATATTGCCTGCAGCAATCATGGCTCCATCATGAAACCTGACGATTCTGAATTATCACTGCCGCAGCAACAGGTCAGCATCGACGTGCTGCTGGAGAAGTACGCCAAGGGCGACGAGAAGAGTGCGGACGACGTGCGCCGCCGCGTGGCGCGCGCGCTGGCCGCGGTCGAGCAGGACCCCGCGCGCTGGGAGCAGGCGTTTTTTGATGCGCTCGCCGGTGGGTTCATACCCGGCGGACGCGTGAATTCCGCCGCGGGCACCGATCTCGAGGCGACCCTGATCAACTGCTTCGTGCAGCCGGTCGGCGACTCGGTGTCGCAAACTGTCGACGGCCGGCCCGGCATCTACGTAGCACTTCAGGAAGCCGCCGAAACCATGCGTCGCGGCGGCGGTGTCGGTTACGACTTCTCGGCGATCCGCCCGAAAGGCGCTTTTGTACGCGGGACGCATTCGAGCGCGAGCGGCCCGGTCTCGTACATGCGCGTGTTCGACCGCAGCTGCGAGACCGTCGAGTCCGCGGGTTCGCGGCGCGGCGCGCAGATGGGCATACTGCGCTGCGACCATCCCGACATCGAGGACTTCATACACGCCAAGGATCAGGGCGACCTCGCCAACTTCAACGTGAGCATCGCGGTCACCGACGCATTCATGCGCGCCGTGGAAACGGACGCCGGCTGGGACCTGGTGCACAAGACGCCGCCCTGCGCGGACGCTGCCTCCTCCGCCGTCCGGCGCAGCGACGGCGCATGGGTGTACCGGCAGGTAAAAGCGCGCGATCTGTGGCGGCAGATCATGCACTCCACCTATGACCACGCCGAGCCGGGCGTGGTGTTCATCGACCGCATGAACGACGATAACAACCTGTCTTATTGCGAGCGGCTTGATGCCAGTAATCCTTGCGGTGAGCAACCACTTCCCGCCTACGGCTGCTGCTGCCTCGGCAGC
>JAYWDM010000701.1:0-2879 GCA_043779885.1 Betaproteobacteria bacterium
TTGGCGGCCGAGAGCCACGTTGACCGTTCGATCCACGGCCCCGCTGATTTCATCGATACCAACGTGGTCGGCACTTTCCGGCTGCTGGAGGAGACGCGCGCCTACTGGCAGGCGCTGCCGCCCGGCGAAAAGGCGCGTTTCCGCTTCCTGCACGTGTCTACCGACGAAGTCTACGGTTCGCTCGGCGCGCAGGATCCCGCGTTCAGCGAAACCACCCGCTATGCGCCGAACAGCCCGTACTCGGCCTCCAAGGCCGCCGCCGACCACCTGGTGCGCGCCTACTGCCATACCTACGGGCTGCCGGCGCTGATCACCAACTGTTCGAACAATTACGGCCCGCGCCAGTTTCCGGAGAAGCTGATTCCGCTGATGACCCTGAACGCGCTCGCCGGCAAGCCGCTGCCGGTATACGGCGACGGCCTCAACGTCAGGGACTGGCTGTACGTGGAAGACCACTGCCGGGCGATCGTGCGCGTGCTGGACGCCGGCCGGGTCGGCGCAACCTACAATATCGGCGGCCTCTGTGAGATGACCAACCTCGACGTGGTAAAGACGGTGTGTGGAATCCTCGATGAACTGCGCCCGGATTCGCGCTTCGCGCCGCATGCCGGACTCATCAGTTACGTCAAGGACCGGCCCGGCCACGACCGCCGTTACGCGATCGACTCCGCGAAGATCGCGCGCGAACTCGGTTGGCGTCCCGCCGAAAGTTTCCATACCGGAATCCGCAAGACAATAAAATGGTATCTCGACAATCTGCCGTGGGCCGAAGACGTCGCCACCGGCGGCTACAGGAACTGGATTGCTTTGAATTATGGAAAGCGGTAAGCGGTCAGCGGTAAGGCGCGAGGGGTGGGGGATCTCCCATTACCGCTTTCCACTTACGGTTCACCACCGCTCACCGCTTGCCGATCAGATTCGGCACGCCGCATAATGCGCGTGGCGACGGGATGCTGAATGAAAACCGGGAGCAAGGTCAAGTCGGATGAACATGCCAACGCAATATCTGAACGTCCAGGAAGATATTCTCGCTGCCATCGGCGCACACCCGGGGATCGGTGTGTTGACGGCCATTCTGTTTGGTTCGCTGGCGACCGGCCGCGCGCGCGCGGGAAGCGATCTGGATCTCGCTGTAGACGCGGGTCGCTGTCTTGCGGCCGCGGAGAAAATGGCGCTGATCTCGGCGTTGGCGGGAAGAATTGGCCGTCCGGTCGATCTGGTGGATATGCACGCCATCGGCGAGCCGCTACTGGGACAGATACTCCGTCATGGCAGGAGAATTCTGGGCAGTGATACGCACTACGCCAATCTCGTTCGCAGGCATCTTTTCGACCAGGCCGATTACCTGCCCTACCGCAACAGAATTCTCGCCGAAAGGAGGCAGGCATGGATCGGGAAGTGATTGCGCAAAAGCTCGAATCCCTGCGCCGCTGTCTTCAGCGCGTCGTGGACAAATGTCCGCCCGACGCGGCAACACTGAGTCGAGACCCGGACCTGCAGGATATCGTCGCCATCAACCTTACCCGGGCGGTGCAATTGTGCGTGGACATCGGCGCGCACCTTATCGCCGGCATGCAGGTGCCGCCACCGGATACGATGGGGCAGACCTTCGATGCGCTGGCTGCGGGCGGCGCCATACCGGAGAAGCTGGCCGGGCAACTGAAGAAGGCCGTGGGCTTTCGCAATATCGCCGTGCACAACTACGAGGAGATCGACTGGGCTATCGTGCATGCCATTGCCCGTAATCAAATTGGCGACTTCACCGAATTCGCCAGAGTCATCAGTTCCAGACTGAATGAGTGAGGGGGAATGGGTAAAGCGTGATAGTTTCATCGGTTGGGATCGGCTGGGTTTAGCGTGGCAAAACCCTGCGTTTGGTATCCATAGCCGTTGGGTACGGTGATTCCCAGCCTGCGTCCGAAGGCTGGCTTACCGTAGCGCCCTTGGAGCCTGACTTTTTAGATAGGGTGCGAACGCAGGACTGAGCAGGCTTTCCACCAGTGGTTTGTACGAAGGAATCTCGAGCGCAGGCGGTGCGGTTGCATCAGGTGGACACACCGTTCCGGCCCATTTCAAGGTATCTCTATGACCAGAAAAGGCATCATCCTCGCCGGCGGCTCGGGCACGCGGCTCTACCCGGTGACTCAGGCGGTCTCCAAACAACTGCTGCCGGTGTACGACAAGCCGATGGTCTACTACCCGCTGTCGACGCTGATGCTGGCGGGCATGCGCGATCTGCTGCTGATAGCAACGCCGCAGGACTTGCCGCGCTTCGAGCATCTGCTGGGCGACGGCACGCGCTGGGGGCTGAACATCAGCTACGCGGCGCAGCCCGCGCCGGACGGACTGGCCCAGGCCTTCATCATCGGCGAGCGTTTCATCGGACCGGATCTCTCGGCGCTGGTGCTGGGCGACAACATCTTCTACGGCAACGAACTTTCCACGCAGCTCAAGCAGGCCGATGCAAAGACCTCGGGTGCGACGGTGTTTGCGTACCCGGTGCAGGATCCCGAGCGCTACGGCGTGGTTGAATTCGATGCGGCAGGGAAGGCCATCGGCCTTGAGGAAAAGCCCACGGCGCCCAAATCGCGCTATGCAGTGACCGGCCTTTACTTCTACGACAACCGTGCCGTAGATATTGCAAAGGCGCTCGAGCCGTCGGCGCGTGGAGAACTGGAGATCACCGATCTGAACCGCCGCTACCTGGAACTGGGGGCGCTCGACGTCATCGTCATGGGGCGCGGACATGCCTGGCTCGACACCGGCACGCACGAGTCGCTGATCGAGGCCTCGCTGTTCGTGCAGACCATCGAGAAACGCCAGGGCCTCAAGATCGCCTGCCCGGAGGAGATCGCCTACCGCATGGGTTACATCGATGC
>JAYWDM010000702.1:0-2876 GCA_043779885.1 Betaproteobacteria bacterium
TTGCGCCAGATCGATCTGTCGAGCCAGTGGCCGCTTACGCGCGAGCTGAGCGCGATCGCGCGCTGGAACTACTCGACCGCGGACAGCCGGCTGATCGAAGGGCTGGCCGGCTTCGAATACGATGGCGGATGCTGGGCGTTCCGCGTCGTTGCGCACAGTTTTGCCACTACCGCGACGAGTTCTGTCAATTCGTTTTTTATGCAGCTCGAATTGAACGGCCTGTCGAAAATCGGCTCTAACCCGCTGGAGTTGTTGCGCCGTAATATTGCCGGCTACTACCGGGCGGGCGCGCAAACCGTGCGTCCCGGCGACGACGTTTTTCCGCCGCGCTAGCGGCTTAGAGTCCCTGAAGGTATGAATATCTCGCGTGCCCCTGTTGTTGCAGCCTTTGCGCTGATCCTGTCCAGCGCGCTGCAGGCCCCGGCGCAACAGCCCGCCGCTGGCCGTATCGTGCTGCTTGACCGCATAGTGGCGGTGGTCAATGAGGACGTGATCACGCGCCGCGACCTCGACGATCGGCTCAAAGTCGTGACCCGCCAATTGCGCCAGCAGGGAACGCCGCCGCCGCCCGCCGAGGTCCTCGAAAAACAGGTGCTTGAACGCATGATCTACACCCGGGTGCAACTGCAGCTCGCCAAGGAAACCGGGTTGCGGGTGGATGACGGCCAATTGGAAAAGGCACTTGCCCGCATTGCCGAAGAAAACAAGATATCGCTCGCGCAGATGCGCGAAACGATTGAAAAAGACGGCACCAGCTTCGTCAAGTTTCGCGAGGACATCCGCGATGAAATTACGATGGCGCGCCTGCGCGAACGCGAAGTCGACAACAAGATCACGGTCGCCGACAGCGAGGTGGACAACCTGCTGAATGCACCGCAGTCGCAGGACGGCAAGGTCGACGAATTCGATTTGTCGCACATTCTGATCCGGGTGCCGGAGCAGGCCAGCCCGGAGCAGTTAAGCGAGCGCCGCGCACGCGCCGAAAAGGCGTTGGCGCAAATCAGGGGCGGCGCCGATTTCCGGCAGGTGGCGGCGAGTTTCTCCGACGCGCCGGATGCCGTGCAAGGCGGCGCGATGGGTTGGCGCGAGCTCGCACGGCTGCCGACCATCTTCGCGGAGGCGGTCAAGGGGCTCAAGAACGGAGAGGTGAGCGCGGTGCTGCGCAGTCCGAACGGCCTGCACATCGTGCGCGTCAATGAACGCCGCGGGCAGAATGCGCCGATGATCGTGTCGCAGACCCATGCGCGTCACATCCTGATCAAGACCAGCGAAGTCGTGTCGGAGAACGATGCGAAGGAACGCCTGGTCAAGTTGAAGGACCGGCTCGATAACAAAGCCGATTTCGCGGAGCTCGCACGATTGCAGTCGGAGGATGCCAGCGCCTCGCGCGGCGGCGATTTGGGCTGGCTGTCGCCGGGCGATACGGTGCCGGAATTCGAACATGCGATGGATGCGCTGAAGCCGGGCGAAACCAGCGGGCCGGTGCGCTCGTCGTTCGGCTGGCACCTGATCGAGGTCATCGAGCGGCGCCGCCAGGACATGTCGCAGCAACAGCAAAGACTGCAGGCGCGCATGTCGCTGCGCGCGCAAAAAGCGGACGAGGCGTACCAGGAATGGCTGCGCCAGCTGCGCGACAAGGCGTTCGTCGAATACCGCATCGAGGAAAAATAATGCGGGTCGCGCGGCGCACGACCGGCTGCGCCCCGTAAACGCAGCGCACTCCGGGGAAAACCATCGCTCATCCCGCATCATCCGATACGCCCGTCATTGCCGTGACCGCCGGCGAGCCCGCCGGCATCGGACCGGACTTGTGCGTGCTCCTCGCGCAGCAGCCACAAGCTGAAAATCTGGTGGTGATCGCCAGCGCCGCGCTGCTCGAGCAGCGCGCGCGCCAACTCGGCCTGCCGTGGCGCAGCGTGCCGTTCACTGCGGGATGCAAACCCGCCTTCGCGCCAGGCACGCTGCCCGTGATCGACGTCCCGCTCGCCGCCGCGGTGACCGCGGGCCGGCTTGATTCCGCCAACGCGTCCTATGTGCTGCGCACGCTTGAGGTTGCGATCGATGGCTGCATGAGCGGCCGTTTTGACGCCATGGTCACGGCACCGGTGCACAAAGGCATCATCAATGATGCCGGCATTGCGTTTACCGGACACACCGAATTTCTCGCGGAACGCACGCGCACGCCGCACGTGGTCATGCTGCTCGTGGGCGGCGGCCTGCGCGTCGCGCTCGCCACTACGCACGTGGCGGTGAAAGACATCGCGCGACAGATAACGCCGGGCAGTCTCGAACGGACATTGCGTGTGTTACACCGCGACCTGACGACGCGTTTCGGCATCGCTGCGCCGCGCATCGCAGTGGCCGGGCTGAACCCGCATGCCGGCGAAACGGGGCACCTCGGACGCGAAGAAATTGACGTCATCATTCCGCTCCTCGAGCGCCTGCGCCACGAAGGCATGCAACTCACCGGGCCGTTGCCGGCCGACACGCTGTTCAGCCCGCAACGCCTGCGCAATTTTGACTGCGTGCTTGCGATGTACCACGACCAGGGTCTGCCGGTGCTGAAATACGCCAGCTTTGGCAGCGGCGTGAATATCACCCTCGGTCTGCCCATCGTCCGTACTTCGGTCGATCACGGCACCGCGCTGGACCTCGCCGGTACGGGCAATGCGGACATCGGCAGCCTGCAAAGCGCGATCGAACTGGCCGCGGCGCTCGCGCGCCCGGGCCTGATCGCCCCCGCCCGGACATAGTGAAACACCGGCCACGCAAAAGGTTCGGCCAGAATTTTCTCGTCGACCAGACGGTGATCGCCGCCATTGTCGCCGCCATTCGTCCGGCGCGCGGCGACACGCTCGTGGAAATCGGACCCGGAC
>JAYWDM010000703.1:0-2875 GCA_043779885.1 Betaproteobacteria bacterium
TGCGACCCGTCCCAGACGCGCGCCGGTATGCAAATCTGCCCTTCAAAGAGCTTGCGGCAGGTGCGCAGCAGGTTTGCTTCTTCGAGCGCGAATTTTCCGTCGACCTGGCGCGCGCAGACCTCGACCTCCAGCGTCCCGCCGGGATGCTCGATGGCGACAACCTGGCGCCCGCCGTCTTTCAGCCTGGCGAGGCGATGGGCGACGGTTCCGGGCATAAGGCACGCGGTGGCGAGCGCCATGGATCCGGTGACCGAATAAGTTGCATGACAATTGAACGGCACGAAATCCCGCGAGGCTATCGTGCCGCCGGCGCGCGGCGCGGCCACCAGCACCGGCTTGGGGATGACCAGCTTGCTGCAGTCGCCCAGCCCCATGCGCTGGCCCGCTTCGACGCGAATTTTTTCCAGCCGGGCGATCAACGCCGCGTCGGGATCGAGTTCGGCTTTGGATTCGTAGCCCGTCTTGCCCAGCGCCGCGGCGGGCACGATGACCATCGGCACGGCGACGTCGATGCAGGTCACCTCGACACCGTCGATTTGCTCGCTCGGGTTGCCGGTCGGCAGAAGCTTGCCGGTTTTGCTGCCGACCGTGCCCGCGAAATTCTCCTTCACGGGCGCCGCCGTTCCCGGCACGCCCGCGATTTCCGCGTCGCCGTCGTATGTGACCTGCGCGCCGGGGGTGTGGAGGATGACTTCGATCGTCGAGTTGGTGTTGATGTTGAAAACGACGACGCGCGTTGCCGGATCCGCGGCCGCAACCAGTCCCATTTCGATGGCGAACGGACCGACCGCCGACAGCATGTTCCCGCAGTTGGACGAATAGTCGACGAGGTCGGATTCGGGGTTCACCTGCACGAACAGGTAATCGACGTCATGGCCGGGGCGGGCCGATTTCGACACCACCGCGATCTTGCTGGTGAGGGTTTCGGCGCCGCCGATGCCGTCGATTTGCCGTTTGTGCGGCGAGCCCATGGCGGTAAGCAGCACGGCGTCGAGCGTTTTCCGGTCGGCGGGCAGATCGCGCGCGAGTATCAGCGGCCCCTTCGACGTGCCACCGCGGTAGAGGTATGCGGGTATGCGGGTGATCATGGTCATTCGATCCTGATGTTGGCGCGCTTGATGACGTCGGCCCAGCGTGCCACGTCATTCGTCACGAAGGCACCGAATTCCTTTGCCGACTTGCTGGGCCGCGCTTCGAGACCGGCGCCGGCGAACCGCTCGCGCGCTTCCGGCAGCATGACCGCCCGCGCGATTTCGCGCTGGAGCCGTTCTATCACCGGCCTGGGAGTGCCAGTGGGCACTAACACACCATACCAATTGTCGGCGACAAAATCCGCGACGCCGGTTTCCTTGACCGTCGGCACATCGGGCAGAAATGGCGAGCGCGCATTGCTCGCGACGCCGATCGCGCGCAGCCTGCCGGCTTTGATCAGGGGCATCACCGGCGGCGCGGTAGAGAACATGACCTGCACCAGCCCTCCGGCAAGATCCATCACCGCGGGTCCGCTGCCCTTGTACGGGATGTGCGTCAGCTTCGTTCCAGTGAGCAACTGAAACATCTCGCCGGCGAGATGCACGCTGCCGCCGGTTCCGCCCGAGCCCGTGTTGAGTTTGCCCGGCTGCGACTTCGCCAGCGCGACGAGTTCCTTCATCGTGTTCACCGGCACGCTCGGATGCACGACAACCACGATGGGCGTGATCGCCGCCAAAGACACCGGAGCGAAATCCTTGATCGGGTGATAACCGGGATTCGCGTATAAGCTGATCCCGGTGGAAAATCCAGTGTCCGCGAGCAGGATCGTATAGCCGTCTGCCGCGGCTTTAGCAGTGATCGCCGTGCCGATGTTGCCAGCCGCGCCCGGCCGGTTGTCGACGACGACTTGCTGTCCCATCGCTTCGCCGAGTTTCGCGGCGATGATGCGCCCCGACACATCCGACCCGCCGCCCGGCGACCACGGCACGACCATGCGGATAGGCTTGTCCGGATAGTCCGCGGCGGCGGCGCCTGGCGACACGGTCGCGAAAATGAGCATGCTGACGGACGGGTGCAGGAGTTTCATCGGGATTCCAGTGGGTTTCAAAAGTTCCGTAGTCACGGCATCGCCGCGCCGACTGCCTGGCGAACCGGAATGCCCGATGGATCGAAGTCGTGCAGGCAATATACGTTGATGCCGAGATTGTCGGGCGTAACGCGCTTGCGGTGAAACGGATAGATACCGCAGACCTTGCAGAAAAAGTGACGCGCGGTCCTGGTGTGAAACTGATACTCCGTGAGCGCCGCTTCGCCCGCGATCAGTTTAAACTTGCTCTCGTGCACCTTGACCATGAGCGCATTCTTCCGGCGACAGATCGAACAGTCGCACATGGTGAGTTCCGGAAAATCCGTTTCGATCTCGAAGCGAACAGTCCCGCAGTGGCAACTGCCGGTATAACGTTGAGTGGGTCGATTGGCCATATCAGCTCGCTGACTCTGTGGTGGACTGCCTAGTGAATTGCAGGCCCGGCTTGAGAACAAGCGCATTGGTAGGGTTCCCAAGGCTGACGGGCCCGCAGGCTTGCCTATGCAGGAAATCATAGCGCACACTTCGAATACGGTATACCGCATCCTGTAATTGTTATCTCGCTGTAACCGATACGCTTTGCCGGACGATCTTGAGGTGCCCGGCCGAAATAGACGTAGACGGAACCGCGCGCCCGGTCACCCGCGCATAATCAATCGCCGCGTATGCCGGTTTCCTTGATCACCCGCGCCCACTTCGCCAAGTCAGCAGTCACCAGCGCGCGCAACTGCTCAGACGTCCCGCCGACGGGCTCGGCGCCGTCGAACGCGAGACGTTTGGCGACCTCGGCATCGCGCAATGCGCCGGCGATTTCGC
>JAYWDM010000704.1:0-2871 GCA_043779885.1 Betaproteobacteria bacterium
CAACCGCGCCCGCGTGCGCGAACCAGGCATTCAATGTGACCAACGGCGATTTTATCCGCTGGTCGAACCTGTGGCCGCGCTTCGCGGAGTTTTTCGGCCTGGCAGCGGGGCCGGTGAAGACGGTGCGCCTTGCCGAAGTAATGGCGGATAAAGCGCACGTGTGGGAACGCATCGTGACGGAGCACAGGTTGCGGCCCACACCCTACGCACAGGCAGCGCTCTGGCCCTACGGGGATTTCGTGTTCACGCCCGGCTACGACATCATGTCCGACACCCTGAAGCTCAGGAAAAGCGGCTTCGCGGATTGTCTTGATACGGAGAAAATGTTCCTCGATCTGTTCCAGCATTTTCGCGACTTGCGAGTCATTCCCTGAACGGACCGCGATGGTTCGTTGCGCAAGGACGGAGGTAATTGAAATGAAGGAACAACGATACGTCGCGTTTGCGTTATTGGTAATCGCCGTTTTCGGCGTTGCGGTCAGCGCAGCGATGGCGCAAACATATCCCGTGAAAACCATACGCCTGATCGTGCCTTATCCGCCAGGCGGGCTGGACGCGAGCAGTGAGCAGGGCTCCCGCTTGCGGGATGCGACCGTGGGCGAGCCGGCCGCGGCCGCCGTGTTGATCGCACAGGCATCAGTCCCGCTCGCGTTGTATCCAAATAAGACGATTCGTTTGATCGTGCCGTACCCACCAGGCGGCGGGAACGATACGCTCGCGCGCATCTTCGGCCAGAAGCTGACCGAAGCGTGGGGCCAGCAGGTGATCGTCGACAACCGTCCGGGCGCGGCCACGACGATAGGCACGGCACTCGCGGCGCGCGCGAACCCCGACGGTTATACGCTGCTCTTGTCCTCGATCGCGAGTCATGGCGTCAGTCCCAGCCTCTACCGCAATCCGGGCTACGATCCCATCAAGGACTTCGCGCCAATCACGCTCCTGGCGGTGGCGCCGATGGTTCTGGGCGTCAATCCGTCGCGTGCCATCAATTCGGTGCAGGACCTGATCAAGCTCGCCAAGTCGCGCCCCGGCACGCTCAAGTACGCGACCGCGGGCAGCGGCTCGCCAATGCACATGGGCGCGGAGATTTTCCGGGATTTGACCGGCACCGACATGATCCATGTCCCCTACAGCGGTGGCGGCCCGGCGCTGATCAGCCTGATCGGCGGCGAAACGGACATCGCGTTCGATACCGCGGCGTCGATACTGCCGCATGTGCGCTCCGGCAAACTGCGCGCGCTTGGCATGGTGCGCGCGAGCCGCCTCGCCGAATACCCGAACATTCCGACTTTCGCGGAGGCGGGGTTGCCGGCCTACGAGGCCAACGCGTGGTACTCGGTGCATGCGCCGGCCGGCACGCCGGCCGCGGTTATCCTGAAAATCAATCAGGCACTGGTGCGCGCCATCAGATCGCCGGACGTGGCGGAGAAACTGCGCCAGCTCGGCAGCGACGGCGTTGGCGATACGCCGGAACAATTCGGCGCGTTCGTGCGCGCGGAGCTCGAGAAATACGCGAAGCTGATCAAAAAGGCGGGCATCAAGGTCGAATAGTCCGGGCGGGCAACTCGCAGCCCACGCGTTTACTGTGCTGTCGCCGTGTCTCGCCTCGACGGTGCGATTTGAATCAGAGTATTGTTCTCCAAAGTGTCCGGCCCCGCGGAAGGATCGCTGGCCAATAGCTTGCCGGCGATCAAGTTTCGGTTCTGGCAGCACGCGCCGCCCCGAGGCGGGTTAGATACACTACCGCGTACTCACGTAGCGATTGACAATGCACCGGAACGGGCGCGATTCTGTAATATTCCGGCTGACGTGCGGAAGATAAATCGATCAGGAGGACACGCAAATGACTATCCGGCGAAGCTGCTGCGCACTGGTGTTGGGTCTCGTCGCGGCGTCGACAGGGGCGCAGAATTTTCCCGACCGCCCGATACGCATCGTTGTGCCCTATGTACCTGGCGGTTCAACCGATCTGTTGAGTCGTCTGCTCGCTGACCCCGCTGCGGAAATACTGGGCCAAAATGTGACGGTGGAAAATCGCGCTGGCGCGGGCGGCATGGTCGGGACAGCGTTCGTCGCGAGGTCGGCACCCGACGGGCACACCATCGTGATTTGCACCGTCGGCACCTGCGCGGTGAATCCGACCCTCATCAAAAACCCCGGCCACGACATCTTCAAGGATTTTGCGCCGGTCATACTGATTGGCGGCGTGATGAACGTGTTCGTGGTCAACAACTCGGTGCCCGTCAGGAATATCAGGGAGCTGATCGCGCTCGCCCGTGCGCAGCCGGGAAAGCTTACGTTCGGCTCCGGCGGTATCGGCAATTCCCCGCACATGACGCTCGAACTGCTTCAATATCGCACCAAGGTCAAGATTATTCATGTTCCCTACAAGGGCTCGGGCGCGGCGATCATCGATGTCCTCGGCGGACAAATCGACATGATGGTGGAGAACGAGCCGTCGATACAGCCGTACGTCAAATCCGGCAGGCTGCGCGGCGTCGCGGTGACCGGCGCAATGCGCTCGCCCGGATTGCCCGCGGTGCCGACGATGGTCGAGCAGGGATTCCCCGATTTCGTGGTCGAGCCGTGGTTTGCGTTTCTCGCGCCGGCAAAAACGCCGCGCGCGGCGATCGACAAGCTCAACGCCGCATTCAATGCCGCTCTCAAAAATCCACGTCTGCGTCCGCGGCTCGACGAGGCCAATCTCATTATCGGTGGCGGCACAACCGAGCAGTTGGCCGCTCACATGCGGACCGAACTCGACAAATGGGCGCAGGTAATTCAGGCCAATAACATCAAGGTTGAATAAACGCGCGCCTGCAGGAGGGCCGCAAGTACTGACGCCGCGCCGCTCGCTGCGGGCGCTTCAAT
>JAYWDM010000705.1:0-8287 GCA_043779885.1 Betaproteobacteria bacterium
CAACGCGCCAAACAGCGGCACGGACAGCAGCGCGATCGTCAGCGGGCAGTCCTCCCACGTGTCGCCAAGGACCAGTTGCAGCCGGTCCGCGGGCGCCGCGTTCAGCAGTACCACGGCGGAGAACAGCCACACCACCAGTAGCGGCGCGGCAATCGCCGCGGGCACACTGCCAAGTCGCACGCCCGGACGCGACAGTCGAACCGTCGCATACAACGCACCGGCCAGCAACGCGGCGGGAAACGCGAGTTTTATCCAGAACATCGGCAGCCACGCCGCCTCACCGATATCCGGCCGCACGCCAAGCAGGATCGCCATCATCAGCGTCGTGCCAAACGCGCCCCAACCCAACGCAAGCGCATAGCCGCGCTCAAGCGCATGCGGCTCAACGGCGTCCGCGCCATTGGCCAGCAGCGTGACCAGTTCGTCAGTTTTCATCGTTCGCTCCGTATCAGCATGGCGAGCGCCTTCAACCCGCGATGCACGCCCACCTTGACGGCCGCCGCCGACATCCCGGTCAGCCGCGCCGTCTCGACCACCGAGCGTCCCTCCAGTTTCATATGCACGATAGGCAACCGCTGCCGCTCCGGCAACTGCACGAGTAGCTTCGCGAGGTCGCGCCGCGCATCGTCCGCTTCGGTATCGGCGGCGACAAACAATTCGGTCGCGTCGTCCAGCGGATCGTTGAGCGCTTCCCTGCCCGCGCGCCGGCGCAGGAGGTCGATCAGCTTGTAGCGCGCGATCGCATGCACCCATGCGGTCAGCGGCTGGCCGGCATCGTAGGTGTGGCGCTGATTGTGTACCGCCAACAACGTCTCCTGCACGAGGTCCTCGACTTCATCCGGCAAGCGGAACAGCCGTCCTCTGAGGAAAGCACGCAAATGCGCGCTCAACTCCTGCAGGAACGCGCGGTAGGCCGGCGCCTCGCCGGCCAGTCCCCGCACCAGCAGATCCCGCAGCCGGTCTTCGCTTGCGCTCACGCTGGTTACACTCCTTGTTCGATATTTTTCGGCAATTGGTTACAGTCGGTGGAAAAAATTTTGCCGGGACGATTTTTGCATGGCCCTGTAACCATTCGCCAGTTTCGCACGAACTATCCATTGACCGCACGTTGCGGGCAGCGTCCAGCCCCCGCGTACGGTTAACCCCAACCACTATAAAGGAACCACACGATGAATACGCGCACTTTTGCACTCACCGCAGTTGCCCTTGCAGCGCTCACCGCCGGCGCCGCGCAGGCCGCCGACGACATGAAAAAAGGCGGCGCCAAGGCCGAGATGGAACATTGCTACGGCGTCGCGATGGCCGGCAAGAACGATTGCAAGGCGGGCGCGGGCACCACCTGCGCCGGCACGTCAAAAGTTGATTACCAGGGAAATGCCTGGAAAGCAGTCGCCAATGGCACGTGCGCGACGATCAAGACGCCCAAAGGCACCGGCTCGCTGTCCGAAATGAAGAGCTGAGTACTTTTTGTCGGGACGGATGCCAGCCATGACCACAGTCCTCACCGCCGGGCTCGGCTTAAAGCCGCAGCATTACGATGCGGCGCTCGCCTGCCCGGCGGACGGGCTGTGGTTTGAAGTGCATCCGGAAAACTATATGGTCGACGGCGGCCCGCGGCTCGCATGGCTGCAAGCGATCCGCGCGCGCCATCCGGTCGCCCTGCACGGTGTCGCGCTGTCGCTTGCAGCCGATGCACCGCCCGACCCGGCGCACCTTGCGCGACTCAACGAGCTTGCACGCCGCATCGAACCCGCGTTGATCTCCGAGCACCTCGCCTGGTCGACATGGCGCGGCGCCTACCATCCGGACCTGCTGCCGTTTCCGCGGACTGACGCGGCGCTGGCGCGCATCGCCGGCAACGTGTCGCGCGCGCAGGACGTTCTGCAGCGGCGCATCGCCATCGAAAACCCGTCGCACTACCTGACCATCGATGGTCATGCGTGGGACGAAATCGATTTCCTCGCCGAGATTGCGCAGCGAACCGGCTGCGGCCTGCTGCTCGACGTGAACAATGTTTATGTCAGCGCGCGCAATCTGGGCTTCGCGGCCGAACACTATCTCGATCGCTTCCCCGGCGAATCGGTGCTGGAAATCCACCTCGCCGGCCATACGCCGGATCCGGCGCTCGGCGACAAACTGCTGGTCGACTCGCACGACGCGCCGGTCGCCCCTGCGGTGTGGGCTCTCTATGCGCGGCTCATCGCGCGCATAGGCACGCGTCCGACGCTGATCGAGCGCGATGACAACCTGCCTGACTTCGCCACGCTGCTTGCGGAGCGCGAGCACGCCGCGAGCGTGCTGCGCGCGCCGCTCGCCCGCGCCGCATGATCACCGCCGACATGACGGGCATGCCAGTTCCCGGCGCACTGGCCCGCTTCCAGGATGCGTTCGCGCGCGCCTTGCTGGCGCCCGATGCCGAGCCCGCCGCCGAAGTTGCCGCACTGGCGGCGCAGCCCGGATTTTCCGTGTACCGCAATACCGTCATGAAAGGCTGTATCGACGCGCTGCAGGCCAACTATCCGGCAGTGGCGCGGCTCGTCGGCGACGAATGGTTTCGCGCCGCCGCCGCGATCCACGTGCGCGCGGCGCTGCCCACGGAGCCGACGCTGCTGCGCTATGGCGCAGCGTTCGCCGGCTTTCTTGCCCGCTTCGAACCGGCCGCCGAACTGCCCTATCTGCCGGACGTTGCGCGGCTCGATCGCTATTGGATCGAGGCGCACACGGCAGCCGATGATGACGTGCTTGACCCCGCCGGCGTTGCCGGCTTAACAGCCGACGAACTCGCGGCGGCGGTGCTGCGTCCGCACGCGGCGGCGCGCTGGGCGTGGTTTGCCGATGCGCCTGTCTACACCATCTGGTCGCGCAACCGCAGCGACGCAGCGTCCGGCGACAGTCCCGACTGGAAACCTGAAGGCGCTTTGCTCGTGCGTCCGCGCGATGTGGTGCAGTGGCTCGCGATCGATGCCGCCGGCTGCGCTTTTCTTGATGCGTGTGCCGCGGGCCGCACGTTGGGCGCGGCCGCGGAAACAGCGCTCGCGGCGCAAAACGATGTCGACCTCGCGCGACTGATGTCCACACTGCTCGCGGCCGGCGCTTTCAGCGCGATCATCTTCCACCCCGCGACCGCAGAGGAGCAAAAATGAAACACGACTGTACGATCACCGCGAATGCGCCCGCGCACGGATTGCGCGGCGCGTGGAACCATGGCGCCGGCTTGCTGAGCGGCCTGATCAGCCACGGACTGCTCGCGCTGGCGGCACGCGTTTCGATTGCCGCGATTTTCTTTTTGTCGGGACGCACCAAGGTGGACGGTATGCTGACGATCAGCGACAGCGCTTACATGCTGTTTCGCGAAGAATACAAAGTGCCGCTGCTGCCGCCGGAATTCGCCGCGCATATGGCGGCCTATACCGAGCACTTCTTTCCCATCCTGCTGGTGCTGGGGCTGTTCACGCGGCTCTCTGCGCTCGCCCTGCTCGGCATGACCGCGGTCATCCAGATCTTCGTCTATCCCGATGCATGGCCCACGCACCTGTCATGGGCCGCGCTGATGCTCTACCTGATAGGCCGCGGCGCGGGGCCTGTCTCGCTCGACCGCGCGCTCGGCGTGAAGTGAGTCGGCGGCAAGGCGGGCGCGAGGCATTACTGACCATTGCGTAAATGAGTGACCACCCGTTTACGCCTGAAAATCTCCCTTCTCCCTCCGGGAGAAGGGCCGGGGACGAGGGACTGCGCGGCAGGAGGGCTAAGGGCGCACTTGTCAACTATTTATCAGGTCTTCAGCAGGAAAACGGCCCATGGCAGCAAATACGAATGTCGTAGTTGTCGACGAAAATCACCTGCGGGGTGCGTGGCGGCGCGCGCGCGCCGGGCTGGCGCGCCTCGACATCGACCAGTTCCCGCGCCACGTCGCGCGCCAGATCGAGGAACAGGGACGGCGCAACGAAATTCTGACCGGATGGGTGCAGGCCGCGCTGGTCGTGACGTTCACGCTGCTCTATCTGTTTTCGCGCAAGACCGCGCCGCTCGATGCCGCATTTCATCCGGTGCAGTGGGCGCTTGCGATCTATGCGATTTTCACCGCCTGGCGCCTGTATCTCGCGTACACGAACCGGCTGACCCACGCGCTGATCCTGATCTCGATCGTCGCGGACATGGCGCTGCTCATGGTCACGATCTGGGGCTTTCATATCGAATACGGCCAGCCCGCCGCGTTCTACCTCAAAGCGCCGACGCTATTGTATGTTTTCATCTTTATCGCGTTGCGGGTATTGAGCGCGGCACCCGGGTACGTGCTGTTCGCGGGCGTGTGCGCGGCGGCGGGATGGACGTTGTTGCTCGGTTACGCGCTGATGGAACCCGGCGGTCAGGCGCTCATCACGCGCGATTACGTCGCTTACATGACGTCCACGCGCATACTGCTGGGCGGCGAGATCGACAAGATCGTGTCCATACTGCTGATGACCGTCGTGCTCACGGTCGCCGCGGCGCGCGCGCGCACGCTGCTTTTTCGCGCCGTCAGCGAGGGCGCCGCCGCGGCGCAGTTGTCGCGCTTTTTCGCGCCCGACATCGCCGCCACCATCGTTGCCGCCGACGAGGCGCTGCGCCCCGGGCAAGGCCGGCAAACCGAAGCGGCGGCCATGTTTGTCGACATGCGCGGCTTCACGCGGCTTGCCGCGGAACTCGCACCGTGCGATCTGATCGGGTTGCTCGGCGAGTATCAGGGCATCGCGGTTCCCGTCATCCAGCGCAACGCGGGCAGCATCACCACCTTCCTCGGTGACGGCATCATGGTGACTTTCGGCGCGCTGCGCGCGTCAACGACGTATGCGGCGGACGCGCTGCGCACGGCAGAGCAACTCCTTGACGAACTGGGCGCGTGGGCCGCGGCCCGCGCGCAAGCGGGCCACCCGGCGCCGGGTGTCGGCATCGGCGTCACGGTCGGGACCGTCACCTGCGGCGCGATCGGCGACGAGAGCCGGCTCGAGTACGCGGTGATCGGCGACCCGGTGAACCGCGCGGCCAAGCTGCAGAATCATACAAAAGTCGAAGCGGTGCGCGCGCTCGCGACGGTATCCGCGCTCGAACAGGCCGTGCGGCAAGGGTACGACAAGATTCGCGCCTCCGACGTGCGGACCGGCCGCGAGGTCGCGGGGGTTGGCGAACCGCTCGACCTGGTGGCGATACGGTAATATAAGCCGGTCGCGCTGGAGTGAAATTCCGCGGTCGTTGCAGAATTGCGTTCCCGAACATTCCCGTTAAAACCCGCTCGAGGTGAATTTGATGATCCCCAGGATTGCGCTTGTTCTTGCCCTGATCGCCGGCATGCTGACGTCTTCCGCTCTGCTCGCCGCGGACGCGCCACCGGCCGCAACCGCGAAGCGCAGCGCCCCGGTGAGTGTCGGCGACACTCTGCCCGACTTCACGCTCGAAGATCAGGATGGGCGCGCTGTCAGCTTGTCATCGGAGTGGAAAAAACGACCGCTGGTGCTGATCTTCTACCGCGGCCACTGGTGACCCTACTGTGCCCGGCAGTTTGCCGAGCTGAGAACGCTGCTCAAGCCCAACGAGAACGTCGGCCAGCTGGCCGTCAGCATAGATACGCACGAGCATAGCCGCGGCTTCGGCGAAAAAATCGCGGCTGACGGCAAAGGGCCGATCACTTTCACGCTGCTGGCCGACCCCGGTCATCGCGTCATCGATCTCTACGGGCTGCAGGATCCGCAGTACCTCAAGCTCAAGCTCGAAGGCATTCCGCATCCCACCGTCTACGTGATCGACAAGTCCGGGCGCGTCGCGTGGATGCGGCTCGACCGCAATTACCGGGAATATCCGCCGAACGCCGAGATCCGGGCCGCGCTCGATGCGTTGCGCTAGGTCGCCGTTTGCCTTCCGCCGGATGCCGGGCAAGCATGCTTGCCGAAGATAGCCGGACGGGGCCGCAACCATGAGTGCACTATTGTTCCAGCCGCTCGACCTGCGCGGGTTGACGCTCGCCAACCGTATCGTCGTGGAACCGATGACCCAGTTCTCGGCGCATGACGGTACCGCGGGCGACTGGCATCTCATGCACCTTGGGCAGTTCGCCGTGTCCGGCGCCGGCCTGGTGTTGTCGGAATCGACCTATGTCGCAGCGGAGGCCCGCAATACGCCGCTGTGCCTGTCGTTGTATACCGACGAACAGGAAGCGGCGATCGCCCGCATCAAACGCTTCTTCGATGCCTACGGCGCTGCGCGCTTCGGCGTGCAACTCTGTCATGGGGGCCGGCGCGCTTCGGCGAAAGAACCGTGGCTGGGCGGCGGACCGCGCCTGCCGGAAGAAGGCGGCTACCCGACGGTCGCTCCCTCGCCCATTGCGCTGTCTGCGCAATGGCCGCGCCCGCACGAGCTCACTGCCGGCGAATTGAGCGTGGTTCTCGACCAATTCGTGAGCTCGGCGCGGCGCGCCTTGCGCGCCGGGGTCGATTTGATCGAGCTGCATTGCGCGCATGGTTATCTGCTGCACCAGTTTCTCTCGCCGCTCAGCAACCGGCGCGGCGACCGTTATGGCGACTCGCTCGCGAATCGCATCCGGTTCCCGCGCGAAGTCTTCGCGGCGATCCGCGCGGTCTGGCCCGCCGACAAACCGCTCGGGGTGAGGGTTTCAGCGACCGATTGGGTAACCGGGGGCTGGGATCTCGAACAAACACTGCATTTCGCACGCGAACTCGATGCCCTCGGTTGCGACTTCATCGATGTATCGAGCGGCGGCCTGAGCACGGAACAGCGGATCACCGTCGGCGCAGGCTACCAGACGCCGTTCGCCGCGGCGTTAAAACAAGCGGTGAAGATGAAGGTGATCGCGGTCGGGCTCATCACGCACCCGCACCAGGCCGAGACGATACTGATGACCGGTCAGGCGGACATGATCGGGCTCGCGCGTGCGATGCTCTTCGATCCGCGCTGGCCCTGGCATGCCGCACAGGCGCTTGGCGTGAACCTCGAGTACCCGCGCCAGTACGAACGCGCGCATCCGTCACGACGCGCCGGCGCCGGCATCAATGCACCGGGCAACGCCGCGCCGCCGCCGGGGATGACGGCACCGCCCGCCGCCCGCTGAGGCGGTATCGCCAATCGATGGGCAAATACCGATGGCCCGACTGCAAGTCCCGCCGCCAGGCGAGCGCGACACGCGCAGGAACAGCATACTTATCAGGGGAGCAAACATGGCGCGGTTGAGCGATCTTTCCGAGTGGGAACAGGAGTTGATGCTGATTAAGCTCAAGGACCTGGCGCCGTTGGGCGGCAAGCCGTGGGTGAGCGGCCCGGCACTGCGCAAACGTCGCGTCGCGCTCATCACCACGGCCGGTATCCACCGCCATGACGACCAGCCTTTCACGGATCGGACGGCCGCGGAATATCGCTTCATACCGGGCACGATACAGGCCAACGAACTGGTCATGAGCCACCTCTCCAGCAACTTCGATCGCACCGGTTTCCAGCAGGACGTCAACGTGGTTTTCCCGCTTGACCGCCTGCACGAACTGGCGGCGGAACACGCGATCGGCAGCGTTGCCGACTATCACTATGCGTTCAACGGCTCCACGCCAACGCCGCAGCTCGAACCGCGCGCCCGGCAGCTCGCCGGACTGCTCAGGAAGGATGCGGTGGACGCGGTGCTGCTGACTCCGGTCTGACCGAACTGCACGTGCGCCGTGGGCGCACTCGGCCACTTCTTCGAGGAGGAAGGCATTGCGACGACGCAGCTATCACTCATCCGGGAACATACCGCGGCGATCAAGCCGCCGCGCGCGCTGTGGGTGCCGTTCATGCTCGGCCGGCCGCTGGGTGTGCCGGGCGATGCGGATTTTCAGCGCCGCGTATTGCATGCCGCGCTGCGCCTGCTTGAAGCCGGCGCGGGACCGGTGCTGCAGGACTATCCGCACGATGCGCCGCATACCGACGACGATGACGCCGGCGGTTTCGCCTGCCCGGTCAACTTTGCGCCGGCGCAAGGCGATGGCAGCCTCGCCCATACATTGCAGCGCGAGATAGCCGAACTCGCGCCTTGGTACGCGGAGGCGGTGCGGCGCCGCGGCCGCACGATCGCCACGCTGAGCGGACTCGCGGCGCAGGCGGCGGCTCAGTTCATCACCGATCTCATCGCCGACACGGCGATCGCGCCCTATCGCGCGGATCTCGACCGCACCAGCGCGCTGCGCCTCGCCTGCGAGGACATCAAAACCTACTATCTCGAAGCCGTTGCCGCGCAGCCGGGCGCACGCGCAGCGCGCGCAGCACGCGAGTG
>JAYWDM010000706.1:0-2863 GCA_043779885.1 Betaproteobacteria bacterium
ACGCATACGAAACATCTGATAGGCCCGCGCCACGGGCTGGCGCTGCGCGATGCGCGCGGGCGCATCGTGACCTGCCTTGAAGGCAACGTGTGGCTGACGATGGAAGGCGATCGCCGCGACGTCATGCTCATACCGGGCGCATCGTTCGTGGTCGACCGCGACGGCTTGACGCTCCTCGCGTCGCAACGGCCCAGCACCGTGAAGGTCACCGCGGAAAATCAGTCCAGGACCTGGGTGGACCGCCTGATGGATTTCCTGTGGAAGACGTACGGACCGGCTGCGCTCGAGCAAACCCGTCACTGGGTGAATATCTACGCGAGAAACCGCTGACGCCGGTTATAAAATCCCAAGCCGGCATTAACGCGCCGCCGGGCCAGCGTACAGGCGCGACGCCTATTTAAGATTGCGCACGTTGATGAGCAGCATGTCGAGCTTGTCGATCAGCAACGCATACTGATCCTCGGCATTGAGCAGTTCGAGACAGCGCGTCATGCGCGCACTCAGATCGGCGGGCGCCAGCGCGGCGGTGCCGGTGAGTTGCGTTGCGACCTCGGTCAACTGCGCGGCATCGGCAAACGACCGGCATTCCACCAGCATGGCATCGATCTGCGCGCGGTTCATATTGGTGCTGAACTTCATCGTTGCGTCGAAACTCATGGGTGCTCCCCGCTGGTTGTCGGAAGGTGCAAGCCGTCAGATTACGCCCTATGCCGGGTCGGCCACAAGGGGATAAATAGCGGGGGACGCCAAGCGATGTCCGGCGCGCCGGCGCGCATTCCGCTATGATTGCCGACTTTCCCATTCCGCACGGTCATCATGGCTCAATACGTTTACACGATGCAACGCGTGGGCAAGGTTGTGCCGCCCAAGCGCCAGATTCTCAAGAACATTTCGCTGTCGTTTTTCCCCGGCGCCAAGATCGGCGTGCTCGGGCTGAACGGTTCGGGCAAATCGAGCCTGCTGAAGATCATGGCCGGCGAGGACAAGAACTTCGACGGCGAGGCGGTTCCGATGCCCAATCTGCGCATCGGCTTCCTGCCACAGGAACCGCAGCTCGACCCCGACAAGTCGGTGCGCGAGACGGTGGAGGAGGGCCTGGGCGAAACGGCCGAGGCGAAGAAAAAGCTCGATGCAATCTACGCCGCCTACGCCGAACCCGATGCCGACTTCGACCAGCTCGCCGCGGACCAGGCCAAATATGAAGCGATACTCGCGGCCGGCGGCAACGACACCGGGCACCAACTCGAAATCGCCGCCGACGCGCTGCGCCTGCCGCCGTGGGACGCGGCGATCGGCCCGCTGTCGGGCGGTGAAAAGCGCCGCGTTGCGCTGTGCCGCCTGCTGTTGTCCAAGCCCGACATGCTGCTATTGGACGAGCCGACCAACCACCTCGACGCCGAAAGCGTTGAATGGCTCGAGCAGTTCCTGCTGAAATTTCCGGGCACGGTGGTGGCGGTGACCCACGACCGTTATTTCCTCGACAATGCGGCGGAGTGGATCCTCGAACTCGACCGCGGGCAGGGCATACCGTGGAAAGGCAATTACAGTTCGTGGCTCGAGCAGAAGGAAGCGCGCCTCGCGCAGGAAGAGTCCACCGAATCCGCGCGCCAGAAAACGATCAGGCGCGAACTCGAATGGGTGCGGCAGAACGCCAAGGGGCGCCAGGCCAAGAGCAAGGCGCGGCTCGCGCGTTTCGAGGAACTCTCGTCCTACGAATACCAGAAGCGCAACGAGACGCAGGAAATTTTCATACCGGTCGCCGACCGGTTGGGCGACAGCGTGATCGAATTGAAAGGCGTGTGCAAGGGATTCGGCGACCGCCTGCTGATCGACGATCTCTCGCTCGCGGTGCCGCCCGGCGCGATCGTCGGCATCATCGGGCCCAACGGCGCCGGCAAGTCCACGCTGTTTCGCATGTTGAGCGGTGCAGACAAGCCCGACACCGGTGAATTGGTGATCGGCAAGTCGGTGAAAATGGCGATGGTCGATCAATCGCGCGACGCGCTCGAAGGCGACAAGACCGTGTTCGAATATATTTCCGGCGGCTCGGATGTGCTGAACGTCGGCAAATTCGAAATGCCGTCGCGCGCCTACCTCGGCCGCTTCAACTTCAAGGGCACCGATCAGAGCAAGAAGGTGGGCAACCTGTCGGGCGGCGAACGCGGACGGCTGCATCTCGCGAAGACGCTGATCGCCGGCGGCAACGTGCTCCTGCTCGACGAGCCGTCCAACGATCTGGACGTCGAAACCCTGCGCGCGCTCGAAGACGCGCTGCTCGAATTCGCCGGCAGCATACTCGTCATATCGCACGATCGCTGGTTCCTCGACCGCATCGCCACGCACATCCTCGCCGCGGAAGGCGATTCGAAATGGACGTTCTTCAACGGCAACTACCAGGAATACGAAGCCGACAAGAAGAAGCGTCTCGGTGAAGAAGGCGCGAAGCCGAAGCGCATACGCTTCAAGCCGCTGAAGTAGTGCAGGTTGCGGGACCCTCTGCGGGCGTGCGCGCGGCCTGCGCCGAATGCCGGCAAAGCGCGCAACTTTCAGTACCATCGCGGCACGCATCCCGGAGATGAAACCGCACTGGTACCGCGGCGATAACGCGATGAAGCTGGTCCTCGTTTCCGTGTCGATGTTCGTTGCGTTGCAAGCGGTGGCGGCCGCGCAGTCGCCTGACAAGCTCCCTGCCGGTACGGTCTTCACGGACTGCGCGGAATGCCCGGAGCTGGTGGTAATTCCGGCGGGACGGTTCGTGATGGGCGCAGCCCCCGGTGAAGAAGAGCGCGAAGCGCTGGCGGATGAATTTCGTCACCGCAGCCAGCCGCAGCACGAGGTGGATGTGGCGGGTTTTGCCGTGGGG
>JAYWDM010000707.1:0-20512 GCA_043779885.1 Betaproteobacteria bacterium
AAAGTGGTGGAAACCGCCGACGCCGACATATTCGAAGTGTCGGGCCGCGGCGAGCTGCATCTCACGATCCTGCTCGAAAACATGCGCCGCGAAGGCTACGAGCTCGCGGTCGGGCGTCCGCGCGTCGTGGTCAAGGAAATCAACGGCGAGAAACAGGAACCGTACGAAATGCTGACGGTCGACGTCGAAGATGCAAATCAGGGCGCGGTGATGGAAGCGCTGGGCGCGCGGCGCGGTGACCTGCAGGACATGCAGTCCGACGGCAAGGGCCGCGTGCGCCTCGATTACCGCATTCCGGCGCGCGGGCTGATCGGCTTCCAGTCGGACTTTCTGACCATGACGCGCGGCACCGGCGTCATGAGCCACGTGTTCGACGATTACGGCCCGATGAAACCCGAGATGGCCGAGCGCCGCAACGGCGTGCTGATCTCGGCCGAGGCCGGCGAAGCGGTCGCCTATGCGCTGTGGAAGCTGCAGGAGCGCGGCCGCATGATCGTGAGCCCCGGCGACCCGCTGTATGAAGGCATCATCATCGGCCTCCACAGCCGCGACAACGATCTGGTCGTCAACCCGATCAAGGGCAAGCAGCTCACCAACGTGCGCGCGTCAGGCACCGACGAAGCGGTGCGCCTCACGCCGCCGATTCAGATCACGCTCGAATCCGCGATCGAACTAATCGCCGACGACGAACTGGTCGAGATCACACCGAAGTCGATCCGCATCCGCAAGCGCTACCTGCAGGAACAGGACCGCAAACGCGCTTCCCGCGCCGCGGCATAGCTCAGCACTGTCGTATGACTGACCGGCGCGCGGCCGTCTGGGCGCCCGGCCTGTTTGTCGTCCTGTGGAGCACCGGCTTCATCGGCGCCAAGCTCGGCGTGCCGTACGCCGAGCCGTTCACCTTTCTTCTGCTGCGCTTTGTGTTCGTGATCGCGCTGATGCTGCCGCTCGCGCTCGTGCTGCGCGCGCGCTGGCCGCAGTCACCGCGCGAGGCCTGCCATATCGCGGTTGCCGGCGCACTCATGCAGGGCGGCTATCTCGGCGGATGCTTTGCCGCCGTCGCGCACGGGATGCCGGCCGGCGTCATCGCGCTGATGGTGGGTCTCCAGCCGATACTCACGGCGTTCGCGGCGGCGCCGCTTCTCGGTGAAACCGTGTCTGCACTCCAATGGGCAGGACTGGTCCTCGGACTTGGCGGCGTCGCGCTGGTCGTCTGGCAAAAGATCTCCTCACTGCAGGGACTCGACACGATCAGCATCGCGTGGTCGCTGGTCGGCCTCATCGGCATCACCGCCGGCACGCTCTACCAAAAGCGCTACTGCGCGAGTTTCGATCTGCGCTCAGGCTCGGTGATCCAGTTCGGCGCGGGGCTTCTGGTTCTGCTGCCGCTCGCGCTCGCGCTGGAAACGATGCAGGTAAACTGGACGGCCGAATTCATCTTCGCGCTGGCCTGGCTGGTGCTGGTGCTCTCGATCGGCGCGATCTCGCTGCTGTTCTCGCTCATCGAGCACGGCGAAGCTACGCGCGTTTCCAGCCTGTTCTACCTCACGCCGCTCACCACCGCCGCGATGGCCTGGTTCATTTTCGGCGAAAGACTCAATTTAGCCGCGTTGATCGGCATGGTGATCGGCGTGATCGGCGTCGCGCTGGTGATCCGCAAACCGGGACTGGCGACGCCGGAACCCTGATCCGGCATTTGCAAAGACGCCAATCCAGGCGATACCGCGGCCCGCGTCCATCCGGGCGCTTACCGCCGCAGCCAGTCCGCAATACAATCACGGCATTGCAACCGCATTCCGGAAATCAGTCATGTCAGACAGCACCTGCGACCGCACGGCGCGCATTGCGCAACGCGTGTGCAGCATCGGCTACGAGCAACTCGATGCCGCCACCCTCCTGGTCGTCAAGCGACTCATCATGGACGGCATTGCCGTGGCGATAGCGGGGACCGCGCAGCCGGCGCCGCGCCTGATCGCGGATTACGCGAGGGACCAGGGCGCGAAGGCCCTCAGCACCGCATGGGGCTTTGGTTTCGACACTTCGCCCGCACTCGCGGCGTACGTTAACGCGGCCTCCATGCACGTACTCGATTTCGAGCCGATGTCGAGCCCGCCGACGCATGCCGTGTCGCCGACCGTGCCGGCCGCCTTCGCGCTTGGACAGGCGCTCGGCGCGCACGGCCGGGACATTGTCGCGGCCTGTGCCAAGGGTTTCGAGTTGCAGGGGCGGGTGCTCCTGGCGTCCGGCCATGCGCGGGGCGCACTGCCTTTTCACACCCCCGGCGTCGTCGGCGTGATGGGTTCCACCGCGGCTGCTTCGCACCTGCTGGGGCTCAACGCAAATCAGCTCGCGCATGCGTTCGGAATTTCAACATCGCGCTGCGGCGGGCTTGCGGCCAATACCGGCTCGATGGTCAAGTGCACTCATTGCGGCAACGCAGCCGCGGCCGGCGTCGAAGCCGCAACCATGGCGCAGCGCGGCTTTACCGCGCACCCCGACATTTTCTCCGCGCCGAAGGGCTACGTCGCGACATTCTTCCCGCTGCATTTCGACGATGACGCACTGCTCGGATACGGCGCGCCGTTCCGTTGCGTCGATCCGGGGATGGCGATCAAGTTCTACCCGTCCAAGTACCCGACCCATTTCGTCATTGCGGCGGCGCTCGCGCTGCGCCGGCGCATCGGCGACCCGCTGCGCATCCGGGCATTGCGCATCATGGCGCCCGACATCGAGGACGCCGACCGTCCCCAGCCGCGCTCGGGCCTGGAGGGCAAGTTCAGCTTCCAGTACACCGGCGCGATCGCGTTGCTGGACGGTCAGGTCGGCATCGGCGCGTTCACCGACGAGCGCCGCTTCCGCGCCGACGTGACCGCGCTGCTGGCCAAAATCACGGTGGAACGGGATCCGGCGGTCTCGCGCGACACCCGCGACATGCACGTTGAGTTGCACCTGACGCTCGAGGACGGGCAAGTGCACGTGGAGCGTTGTGGCGGGCCGCCCGGCGCATGGGGGCGCGCGTTTGATTCGACCCTCCACGAAGCCAAGTTGCGCGACTGCCTCGGTGTGCGGCTCGCGCCGGCGCAGTCGGATCGCGTGCTGGAGATGCTGGCGCGGCTGGATCAGTCGTCAGCCGCGGAGGTGGCGGAACTGATGGCGGTGCTGGCATGACGCGGGTTACGCATATGACAGGCGCAGCGCGCAACCCGACGTGCCGCGCCGCAATGACGCGCCTGCTTGCCGCGGCATCGCTGCTGTGCGCGCATGGCACTATCGCGGCCTACCCGGAGCGTCCGCTTCGCTTCATCGTGCCGGTGGCTGCCGGCGGCGGCAACGACATCGTGGCGCGGCTGATGGGGCAGAAACTCACCGTGGCGTGGGGCCAGCAGGTGGTGGTGGACAACCGGCCGGGCGCGGCGATGGCGATCGGCGCGGAGTTGACCGCGCGGGCGAGTCCCGACGGCTATACCATCATGATCGTGTCGGCAAGCTTTGCCATCAATGCCGCCGTGCAACCGAAGCTGCCGTTCGACCCCATCGCGGATTTCGCACCGGTGACGCTGCTGGCGCGCGTGCCGCAGATACTGGTGATCAACCCGGGCGTCGCGGCGCGCTCCCTCGCGGAGTTCATTGCGCTGGCCAGGGCGCAGCCCGGGCGGCTCAACTACGCGTCGGCGGGCGCCGGTTCATCGACACACCTTGCGATGGTGCTGTTCAGCGACATGGCGCGTGTCGCACTGAACCATGTGCCGTACAAGGGCACGGCGCCGGGCCTCGCCGACGTCATCGCCGGCCATGTGCAGGTCACTTTCGATGCCATCCCGCCCGCGCTGGCGCACGTGAATAGCGGCCGTGTGCGCGCGCTCGCGGTCGCCAATCCGCGCCGCTTCCCCTCGCTCGCCGACGTGCCCACGTTCGCGCAAGCCGGGCTGCCGGACTACACGTTCGCGTCCTGGTTCGCGGTGCTGGCGCCGGCGCGCACGCCGCCCGCAATTGTTGAGCACCTCAATCGCGAGCTGGTGCGCATCGTGCAACTCGCCGAGACGCGGGAGCGCTTCACCGCCATGGGCATCGACCCGCTCGGCACTTCGCCGCAGGAGACCGCGCAACACCTGCGCCGCGAGATTGCGCAGTGGACGAAACTCGCGCGCCAGCACGACCTGGTCGCGCATTAGCCGCGCGGGTGCGGGTGCGGGTGCGGGTGCGGGTGCGTATTTTTCCGTGCAATCCGTCGTCAGCGAAATTCGGCCGCGCGGCCGGCCGCCACGAGTGATGCGCTACGACGGCGTGCGCGCCGTCGCCGGCGGCGCCAGAAAATCGAAATCGCAGCCGCGATCGGCCTGCTGCACCGTGTCGAGAAACAGTTTGCGGTAGCCGCGTTCGTCACCGCTGCGCGCCTTGCGCGCGCGCCATTTTTTGCGCCGCGCCGCGAGTTCGTCATCGGAAACCAGCAGTTCCAGTCTGCGTTTGGCAACGTCGAGCCGGATACGATCGCCGTTTTCGACCAGCGCGAGCGGCCCGCCCACCGCCGACTCGGGGGTGATGTGCAGCACGATGGAACCGAACGCCGTGCCGCTCATGCGCGCGTCCGATATGCGCACCATGTCTTTGACGCCTTTTTGCGCGAGTTTTTTCGGGATCGGGATATAGCCCGCCTCCGGCATGCCCGGCGCGCCTTTCGGACCGGCGTTGCGCAATACGAGAACATCGTCCGCCGTAACATCGAGATCGGGCGAGTCGATGCGCGCCGCGAGGTCTTCGAGCGTGTCGAACACCACCGCGCGTCCTTCGTGCTGCATGAGCTTTGCGGTCGCCGCCGACTGCTTGACGATGGCGCCGCCGGGCGCGAGATTGCCGCGCAGCACCGCCATGCCGCCTTCCTTGAAGATCGGATTTTTGAACGGCCGCACCACGTCCTGTTTCATGGTCGCGGGAGCCGCGTCGATGTTGGCGCCGAGGGTGCGCCCGGTGATCGTCAGCGCATCGAGATGGAGCAGCGGTTTGATTTCGCGCAGGATCGTCGTCAGGCCGCCGACCCGGTATAAATCCTCCATGTAGTTCTGGCCCGTCGGCTTCAGATCGACCAGCACCGGCGTCTCGCGCCCAAGGCGATCGAAAGCTTCGAGATCGAGCTCGATGCCGAGGCGCCCCGCCATCGCCGCGAAATGCACGATGGCATTCGTCGAGCCGCTGATGGCCAGCAGCACGCGCAACGCATTCTCGAACGCCCGTGGCGTCATGATCTTCGCCGGGGTGAGCCCCTCTTTCGCGATCGCCACCGCGCGCGCGCCGGTCGCTTCGGCATTGCGGATACGATCCGCCATCACCGCCGGGATGGCGGCGCCGCCGGGCAGCATCATGCCCAGCGCTTCGGTGCACAGCGCCATCGTGCTCGCGGTGCCCATCACCATGCACGTGCCCGCCGTCGGCGCGAGTTTTTCGTTGACTTCGTCGATCTCCTGCTGATCGATCTCGCCCGCGCGAAACCGCCCCCAGAAACGCCGGCAGTCGGTGCACGCGCCGAGCCGCTCGCCGCGGTGATTGCCGGTCAGCATCGGCCCGGTGACGAGCATGATCGCCGGCAGGTTGGCGCTTGCCGCCCCCATGAGCAGCGCGGGCACCGTCTTGTCGCAGCCGCCGATCAGCACCGTCGCGTCGACCGGCTGCCCGCGTATCATCTCCTCCGTGTCCATCGCCATCAGGTTGCGCAGATACATGCTGGTCGGAAACGCAAACGACTCATGCAGCGTGATGACCGGAAATTCCACCGGCAGCCCGCCCGCCAGCATGACGCCGCGCTTGACCGCCTCGATCAGATCCGGCACCGTGCGATGACACGCGTTGAAACCGCTGAATGTATTCGTGATGCCTATGATGGGGCGGTCGAGCGCGTCATCCGTGTAACCCATCGCCTTGATGAAAGCCTTGCGCAGAAACAGCGAAAATTCCTCGTCGCCGTACGCCGTGAGTCCGCGCCGCATGCCGCGCTTCTTGTTTGCCATAGGAGTCTGCCGTGTGGTTGCCGTCCCCGCACGATAGCGAATGCGGCAAATTGACGCAAGGTGAATGCAGCGCCTACAATCAAAGCCCCCCTCCACCTCGCGATCAAACTCCCATGCCTGAAAAGAAAACTCTCGGCAAACTGCCGCGCGAAGCCATCCGCGCGCTCGAATTGCCGCGCCTGCCCGCCGATATAATCGACGGCTTCAAAGCGCTCGTCGATCTGACCGGCACGCTTGCCGACGCCTTCGACGAACTCGGCATCGTCGGCGTCATCCCCGCCTACGAGTTGCCGCCGGTCAATCCCGGCAAGCGCGTCGTCGGCCCGGCGCTCACGGTGCGCAATGTCCGGCACGCGACGCAGATTCACAAGGCGGCGCAGGACAAGGCGAGCGGCCAGTGCGAAACGGAAGCGCATAATCTTGCCACGCCCGGCGACGTGCTGGTGATTGAGGGCGTGATGGGTTGCTCCAACATGGGCGGGCAATCGGCCACCATCGGCCGGCGCGAAGGGGAAATCGGCGCGATCGTCGACGGCACCTTGCGGGACCCGGATCAATATCGCGACATGGGCTGGCCGGTATGGTGCCGCGGTTTTACGCCGATCACCGGCAAGTGGCGCATGCAGACGGTGGAGGTGAACGGCACGGTGCAGATCGCGGGCATCGCCGTGCGCGCGGGCGACCTGGTGTGCGCCGACGACGCCGGTGTTGCGTTCGTGCCGTTCGCGCAGGCCGCGGCGGTGCTTGCAGCCGCGCGCAAAATCGACGGCGGCGACACCAGGCGCAAGGCCGACATCGACAGCGGCGTGCCGCTGGCTGAGATACTGCAGAGAAAATATAAATGACACCGACCAATCTCATAGTCATCCTGTCCGATGAGCACAACAAGCGCGTCACCGGCTGCTATGGACATCCGCTGATCAAGACGCCCAACCTCGACAAACTCGCCGCGCGCGGCACGCGCTTCACGTCGGCTTACACCAACTGCCCGATCTGCGTGCCGGCGCGCGCCTCGTTCGCGACCGGCCAGTACGTGCACAAGCATCGCTGCTGGGACAACGCGATCGCCTACGAAGGCAAGCCACCGACCTGGGGCCACCGGCTGATGGAGCAGGGACATCGCGTGACCTCCATCGGCAAGCTGCACTACGTCGATTCGGACGCCAGGCGCAACGGCTTCGATGAGGAAATCCTGCCGCTGCATATCGTCAACGGCGTGGGTGATCTCCTGGGCCTGATCCGCGACGAACTGCCGGTACGCGCGGGCGCGCGAAAGCTCGGCCCCGAAGCCGGCCCGGGAGAATCTGAATACACGAAATACGACCGCGACATCGCCGCGCATACGCAACAGTGGCTCACGCACGAAGCGCCCAAGTACGGCGCGAAACCGTGGGTGCTGTACGTCGGCTTCGTATGCCCGCACTTTCCGCTGATCGCGCCACCGCAGTTCTACGACATGTATCCGCATGCAGACGTGCCGTGGCCGCTCATGTACGACCACCATGAGCGCCCGCGCCATCCGTTTACCGACGCGATGCGCAAATCCCAGTGCTTCGACGAAGCATTCGACGCGCCCATGGTACGGCGCGCGATCGCCGCCTATTTCGGGCTGACCTCCTTTCTTGACGACAACGTCGGCAAGATCCTCGCCACGCTGGACGCCACCGGACTTGCGGCGAACACGCGTGTCCTCTACTCCTCGGACCACGGCGACAATCTCGGCACGCGCGGCATGTGGGGCAAGTCGACCATGTACGAAGAGTCGGCGGGCATCCCGATGATCCTCGCGGGGCCCGAAGTACCGCAGGGCAATGTATGCGATGTGCCCGTCACGCTCGCCGATGCGTTTCAGACCCTGGTCGAAGGCGCCGGAGCGAAAATGGATGCGCGCGACGCACAACTGCCCGGCCATTCGCTGATCGACATTGCGCAGGGCCATGTGCCCGCGCGGACGATACTCTCCGAATATCACGCGGCCGGCGCCATGACCGGCGCCTACATGATCCGTCACGGCAAATACAAATACATACACTATGCGGGACTGCCGCCCATGCTGTTCGATCTCGCGGCCGATCCGCACGAGCGCAATGATCTCGGACGCGACCCGGGGTCAGCCGCCGTCATCAGCGAGTGCGAGGCCGCGCTGCGCAAAGTCGTCGATCCCGACGCGGTGGACAAGCTCGCCAAAGCGGACCAGACCGCGAAAATTGCCGCCGTCGGCGGCAAGGAGGCCATATTGAAGCGCGGCACGTTCCGCTATTCGCCGCCGCCCGGTTCGAAGGCCACGTACTACTGATCAGCGGGAGAATCCGTGCACCCGTTCAGAATCTCCATCGTCACCTACAACCTCTGGATGACGGAACGCTGGGCGGTGCGCGCCCCGGCGCTGCGCGGGTTTCTGCAAACTTTCGAACCCGATGTCCTGTGCCTGCAGGAATTTCAGCCCGCATCGCGCGACCTCATCGACGCAACGCTGCCGGGACATAAGCGCATCGATGATCCGTTTCGCGGCTGGACGACGGAGGGCAACATCTATTGGCGCGATGCGCTGTTCGAGCGGATCGAGCACGGCGCCGAGGACTTCGGCATCATTCCCGATGGCGATCGCCGGTTGTTCTGGGTGCGCCTGAAAATCCGGGACCTTGACCGGCCCATGCTGGTCGCCACCGCGCACCTGACGTCCCAGCGCAACCCGCACGAGTGCGAAACAGGCCACTCGCCGCGCGTCGAACAGATACGCCGCATCATCGCCGCGCTCAAGCGGCTGAATCAGCCCGGGGAACCGTTGTTTTTCATGGGCGACATGAACGATACGGTGCATCCGCCGCGCATGCTGCATGAAGCGGGTTACGTCAGTTGTTTTGCCGCGCTCGGCGTCCAGCCCGCGCCGACTTTCCAGTGCTATCCGACCGCCGGTGTCCTGCCGGGCAGTCGTGTCGTCACCCAGTGCATAGACTGGCTGGTTGCGAACGCGCATGCGCGCGCGGTGGCGGCGGCTGTGCCGCATTTTTATCTGCACGACGCCGCGCCGTCTGACCATTGGCCGGTGCACGCCGTCTACGAGATTCGATCTGCGTAACCCTGGCGTGGCGACCTGCCGCCGGAGACCGAGTATGTATGCGCCGCTGCGCGTAATAAGCTGTCTGCCCGCCCTCGCGCTACTGCATACGGCCACGGCGGCCGAGACCTATCCGGCGCGGCCCATACGCTTTCTCGTGCCCGGCGCGGCCGGCAGTTCGCAGGACGTGCTCTCGCGCATCGTCGGCAACAAGCTGTCGCAGCAACTCGGCCAGCAGGTGGTGGTCGACGTGCGCGCGGGCGCCTCCGGCGTCATCGGCATCGAACTGGGCAAGGCCGCCGCACCCGACGGCTACACTCTGATCGCCGCGACGACGACGTTGTTCGCCGCGCTGCCGGCGCTCAAGTCGAGGTTGAGTTACGATCCCGACCGCGATTTCGCGCCGCTCTCGCGCATGGCGTCGGTCGCCAACGTCATGACGGTCAACGCGGGACTCGGGGTTGAGAGCGTGGGTGACCTTGTCAAGCTGGCCAAAGCGAAGCCGGGCCAGCTCAATTACGGTTCTGCGGGCAACGCCTCGCCCGCGCATCTTGCCGGCGCCATGTTCGACGTGCTGGCTAATGTCAAGACGAATCACGTGCCGTACAAGGGCGCCGCGCAGGCGCTGACCGATGTGATCGGCGGACAACTGCAATACCTGATTACTTCCCCGCTCGTCGCAATGCCGCACGCGAAAGGCGGCCGCATCAAAGTGCTCGCAACCACCGGCGCCAGGCGCGACCCGCTCATACCCGAATTGCCGACGGTCGCCGAAACGGTTCCCGGCTACGACATCACGCAGTGGTGGGGCGTCGTGGTTCCCGCCCGGACGCCGCCTGCGATCGTAACGAGACTGCACGCTGAACTTATCAGGGCATTGCAGGCGCCCGAGGTGCGCGACCTCGTCGCGAAACAGGGCGCGAGCGTGCAACCCGAATCGCCCGCCGAGTTCACGGCATTCATACTCGCCGAACGCGCGCGCATCGCGAGCCTCGGCAAAAAAGCCAACATCCGTCTCGACGACTAGAAGCTATCCCAAAAATCAATTCAGTGACCAGCGGACCAAAAAAAGTATTCCTTCCCCTTCAGGGGGAAGGCCAGGATGGGGGTGGGTCAAACGACACGTCACCCATCCCCACCCCAACCCTCCCCTTGAAAGGGAGGGAGGTTATTTTTGAGACCGGTTCCAGTCACTGCAGGAACCCGCCATGACCAGTCCCGCCAATCTCATCTTCATCCAGTCGGACAACCACAACCGGCAAGTCACCGGCTGTTATGGGCATGCCATCGTCAAAACGCCGACGCTGGATAAACTCGCCGCCAGCGGCGTGCGCTTCGCCAACAGCTACAGCACCAGCGCGCTGTGCTGTCCGGCACGCGCGGCGATGGCGACCGGCCGCTATCCGCACCAGACCGGGTACTGGGACAACGCGATTGCGTACGATGCGCGCATCCCGACCTGGATGCACCGGCTGCGCGAGCAGGGCCACACGGTCACCGCAATCGGCAAGCTGCACTATCGAAACGGTGAGCAGGACAACGGCTTTACCGAGGAAATAATGCCCATGCACCTGCACGAGGGCAAAGGCGCGATCAGGAACCTGCTGCGCGGCTACGACGCCGATCCCGCCTGCATCGACGGCGCGCGCTGGAATCTGTACGCGAAGCGCTCGGGTGTCGGCGAGACCCACTATCAGGACTATGATCGCAAGATCACCGCGCATGCGATCGACTGGCTGCGCGCGCACGCCGCCGATCGCGACAAGCCGTGGACGCTGAAGATCGGCTACATCAGTCCGCACCCGCCGTTCAGCGTCCCGCAACGGCTGTACGATTTATATCCTGAGGACAAAATGCCGCTACCCGTGCGCTGCAAGCCCGGCGACCGCCCCGAGCATCCGTCGCTTGCTTACATGCGCAAGCTGGACGGCTGGCTCGACATGACCGACGAGCGAATGCTCAGACGTGTCGCGGCCGGCTACTTCGGTCTCATCACGCATCTCGACGAGCAGGTCGGCGCCGTCATGCAAGTCGTCGAAGAGCTCGGACTGCTCGCTACCTCGCGCGTCGTCTACACCAGCGACCACGGCGAACTCTTCGGCGCGCAGGGGATCTTCGGCAAGAAGAACCTGTACGAGGGTGCGGTCGGCGTGCCGCTCATCATGACGGGCGCCGGGCTGCCGGCCGGGCAGGTCGTGCAGCAATTCGCGTCGCACGTCGACTTGTTTCCGACCGCGGTGGAGGGTGCCGGTGCGCAACTCGCCGCAACCGACCGCGACCTGCCCGGCATCTCGCTTTTTCCGGCCATGAACGGCAATGCAACGCGGCGCAACGCTTTCGCCGAATATCACGCGCAAGGCTCCAAGGCCGGTCAATTCATGTTGCGCGACGCAAACCTGAAACTCATCTATCACGTCGGGATGCCGGCGCAGCTGTTCGATCTCGCCGCCGATCCGGATGAAGCGCACGACCTGGTCGACGAAGGACGCGACGCCGGCCGCGCGAAAATTCTGGAAGCGAAGCTGCGCGCGATATGCGATCCAGAAGAAGTCGATCGCCGCGCCAAGGCCGATCAACGCAGGGCGGCGGAGCTCTGGGGGGGACCGGAGAAACTGCGCGATGCCGACCAATTGCTGTTCACGCCACCGCCGGGCGTCACCAGCAGCGAGGCGTGGGCGATTCCCGGCGCCGGGACTGCCTGACCGCATGGTCGTCCGCTGGTCTTGCACGCTGATCGCCGCGGCACTCGCATTGCCTGGTTCCGCGCTGCCGGCGGAGACCTACCCGTCGCGACCCATACGCTGCATCGTCAACTCGTCGCCGGGCGGCGCGCCGGACGTGATCGCGCGCGCTCTCGGCCAAAAACTCGCATTAAGCCTGGGCCAGCAGGTCGTCGTCGATCTGCGTTCCAGTGCGGGAGGATTGCTCGCGGGTGAACTGGCGGCCGCCGCGCCGCCCGACGGCCAGACGATAATGCTCGCCGGCGCCGCAATCTTCGGCGTGCTGCCCGCGGTGCGCCGCCGGCTGCCGTTCGATCCATTCAATGATTTCGCGCCGATCACGCTGGTCGCCGAATCCGCGAACGTGGTGGCTGTGTATCCCGCGTTGCCGGTGAAATCGATCGCCGAACTGATCCAATACGGTAAATCCACGCCGCTGCTGTTCGCGTCCTCGGGCGCGCTCACGCCCGCGCACCTCGGCGGGGAACTCCTCAACACGCTCGCGGGCCTGAAAATGACCCACATCTCGTACAAGGGCGCAGCGCCCGCGCTCACCGACCTGATCGCCGGACAGGTACAGGTTTTTGTAACTTCGCCGATTGCCGCCATGCCTCAAGTACCCAGCGGGCGGGTGCGCGTGATCGCCACCACCGGCCCGCAACGCAATCCGGCGTGGCCCGCTCTGCCGACGGTCGCCGAGAGTTTGCCGGGTTACGAGATTACCCAGTGGTGGGCGCTGGTGGTACCGGCGAAAACACCGGCGGCGATCCAGCAGCGCCTTTTTGAAGCAACGCGCGAAGCGCTGCGCGCGCCCGACTTGCGGGAGCGCTTCGCCGCACAGGGAGCCACCACGGTCGGCAACACACCGCAGGAACTCGCGGCCTTCATGCGCACCGAGTTCGCGCGCACCAGCCGCATTGTCAAGCAGGCGGGTATTCCCATCGAGGACTGACATGGCAAAAACGTCACCACCCATCGCGCTCGTCACGGGCGGCACCTCCGGTATCGGCAAGGCAATCTGTGATGATCTGCTCGACCGCGGTTATCAGATCGTGACCATCGCCCGGCACGCGCCTGCGCGTGCGCGAAAAAGCGTCACGCACTACACCGCCGATCTCGCCGACAGCGCGGCGGCGGGCGCCATCGGCCGCGAAATCGCGCGGCGCCACGCGATTTCCCACTTCGTGCACAACGCCGGCACCAGCCTCGGAGGCAGCCTGGAGAACTCGCGCACGGCCGACTTCGATTACTCCTACCGCCTGCACGTGGACGCCGCGGTCGCGCTCGCCCAGGCGATCGTGCCGGCCATGAAAAAACGCGGCTACGGGCGCATCGTGCTGATGGCCTCGCGCGCCGCGCTGGGCCGGCCGGACCGCGGCGCATACTCCTCCACCAAAGCGGCCATGTTGGCACTCGCGCGTACCTGGGCGCTCGAATTCGGCGCGCACGGGATCACTGTCAACGCGGTGGCGCCGGGACCGATCGCCACCGACCATTTCAACGGCAAGAACCCGCCGGGCAGCGCGATCCGCCGCAAACTCGAGGCGGCGATCGTGGTCGGCCGCATCGGCACGCCGCAGGAAGTCGCCCACGCCGTCGCGTTTCTGCTCGCGCGCGAAAGCAGTTTCATCACCGGCCAAACGCTCTTCGTATGCGGCGGCATGAGCATCGGCGCGGCGTCGCTGTTATGACAGGCAATGCGCACGCAGAAATCGTCATTCGCGGCGGCGATTACGAGCATACGCTCGACATTCCCGGCGATTTCGCGGCCGGCATACGTCTGGGCTACGCCGCGATGCGCGTGCAGGATATCTTCATCGCCATGCTCAACGAGCGCCGCTTCGAAGCGTGCGAGTTTTCGTTGGCCAATTACATCATCCTGCACGCCAGCGGCGCACGCTGGCTGACGGCCGTGCCGGTATTTCCGTTTCGGGCCTTCCGGCATTCGCTCGCCGTCACGCGGCGCGACAGCCCGCTCGCCGGTCTCGCACAACTCGCCGGCACGCGCATCGGCGTCGAAGACTATTCGATGACCGCCGCGGTATGGTTTCGCGGTCTCATCGAAGACGAGTACGGCGTCGACCATCGTTCGATCACCTGGGTCACGCCGCGCGCGCAGCGCTTCCCGTTCCCGCGCGACGCTCCGGTCGAAGTCACTGACGATAATCTCGAAGAAATGCTGTGCGACGGTGCCATCGATGGCATGCTCGGCTTCGCAACCCGTGATTCGCAATTGCCCGCGCCGCAGCGCAAACTGCGCCCGCTGCTTGCCGATGCGCGCACGGCCGAACGCGCCTACTATGAAAAAACCTCGATCTACCCGATCAATCATTGCGTGGTCATCCGCAATGACATACTCGAAAAACATCCCGGCATCGCGCAGGCCGTGCAAACCGCGTATGCGCGGGCCAAGGACAGCGCCTACCGCCGCCGGCTCGGCGCAACCCTCGCGCCCTGGGGCAAGGACCACTGGGCGAGCACGTTCGAGCTCTTCGGCGAAGATCCTTTGCCGTACGGCCTCACGCCGATGAACCGCCGCGTGGTGGCGACGTTGTCCGGCTATCTTGAACGTCAGGGCTACATCGACAAAGTACCCGGCGTGGATGAACTGTTCCCGGCAACTTGATCCTTTGAACTTGCCGCGTCTCAAGCAACAGCCTGGAACAGCGGACGCACTAGGATTAGCACGCGTAGCCCGGATGAATGAAATGAAATCCGGGGGCAGACGATTGCAAACGAACGGTCCCGGAATGCGCTGCGCTCCTTCCGGGCTACGGTTTGCTCAGGCAAACGTCCACCAAGCAGTAGGATGGGTTGAGCGCAGCGATACCCATCGATCACAACAACGCGAAGGACGATGGGTTTCGTTCCTCAACCCATCCTACGCGCTTACTCGGCCTTGATCTTCCCTGCCGCAATCACCTTCGCCCATTTGGCGATTTCGGCTTTGATGAACGCCGCGAATTCCTGCGGACTGCTGCCGACGGGCTCATAACCGAGATCGCGCAGCCGCGTGGTCACCTCACCCTGCGCGAGCACGGTGACAACCGCGCGATACATGCGGTCGATCACGGGCGCCGGCGCCCCCCGCGGAAACAACAAGCCCTGCCACGTGTTCGCTTCGTAACCGCGCAGTCCCGCGGCTTGCGCCACGGTCGGCACTTCGGGCAGCGCGGATGAGCGCGCGAGGCTCGTTACCGCGAGAGCACGCACCCTTCCCGCCTTGATGTGCGAAACAGCGGACGGCAGCGTGGAAGACATGACCTGCACGCGGCCGCCGATCAGGTCGATCAGCGCGGGACCGCCGCCTTTGTATGGAATGTGCACAAGCTGCACGCCGGCGCTCAGGTTCAAGAGTTCTCCCGCGAGATGCTGCGTCGAGGCGGTGCCCGATGACGCAAAATCAATCGTGCCAGGCTTCGCGCGCGCGATCTCGATCAATTCCTGCATCGACTTGCCCGGAAACGCCGGGTGCACGATCCAGACGTTCGGCGACAACGCAAGCTGGGCGATAGGCGCGTAGTCGCGGACCGGGTCGAACGGGAGCTTCGCGAAGAGGCTCGGGCTCGTCACCAGGTTGGGCGCGGTGAACAGCATCGTATACCCGTCGGGCGATGCGCGCGCCGCGATTTCATGGCCGATGTTGCCGGTTGCGCCCGGCCGGTTGTCGACGACGAACTGCTGGCCGAAATGCTCGCCGAGTTTCTGCGCGACGATGCGTCCGACCGTGTCGGAAGCACCACCCGGCGATTGCGGAATCAGGCAGCGCACCGGGCGCTGCGGATACGCGCGTTCCGCCGCGTGCGTGCCGGACGCGGCGATTGCCAGCGTGGCCAGGCACGCTGATGCGAATCTGCGCAGAGACGACCCGGCTATATTTGGAGCGATGTAAACGCACCCGCGCCAGCCGTGATCGGCCGCCGTGACAACGCGCACGTTCATTTCGCCGGCAGGCGGATGCTCGCGAGATCGGTGCCGACGACGACGTTGCCGGCAAATCCGCTTTCCTGCGCCGCGCTGCGGTAACTCGCTTCGGTCAGCGCACCGCCCGGCACTTTATACGCGCCCTGGCGCTCGGCACCCACCGGCGGGATCAGATGCGTGAGCATAAGATGTTTGGCGCCCGCCCGCTGCGCCATCGCGCCCAGATCGGCGGCGGTGCTCTGGCGATAATAAAACGGCGCCGGCATGCCGCTGCCCTTGTCCGGTCCCATCGCCGGGTGTATCGCGGAATGCACGATGATGTCCGCCCCCTTTGCCAGCAATTCGACCTGCTCGGAGGTCGACGACGCGCGCGGTGGCGCGGGCTTGTCGTTGCCAGCGTCGCCGCCGATCACCACGCTGCCCGCGGGCGTATCCACGCGATAGGAGGCATGGCCTGCCGTGTGGGTTGAACGGATCGCGCTGACTTTCACGTCTCCCGCCGACCACACGACCTGCGGCTCGTTCTTCGGCTCGAAGGCCACCACGCGAATGAGCTCAGCGGGGCCGCCGGCGGGGCGCGACTTGTCCTCGGCTACGCGCTGCGAGATTTCGCCCGAATGAAGATAGGCATCGGCGACGTGCGCAGCGAGTTTCGCGCAACTGATGGTGTAGCCTGCGGGAGTTGCGGCATCGGCGCTGCATACCACGTCGAGTTTGGGACCCTGCGGGTTGTAGTGCCAGCGCAGTTGCATGAGGTCGGAGAAGCCATCGGCGGCGTGGTCCGAATGCATGTGCGTAAAAAACACTGCGTTGAGCTGGCCCGGCGTCACGCCGACCTGCGCCAGCCGCATGCTGGTCGCGCGACCGGTATCGAACTGCAACTTCACCGCACCACAGTCATTGCTGTCATCGCCGTAGCGCACGAGTGTTCCGGGCCCCGCCAGCCCGTTAAAGTTCGGCGGTCCGCCCATGCTGCCCGTCAGCGTCACGATGAGACACGGCGCCGCTGCGGCAGTCGATACCGCGGCCGCGAACCACATGCCTGCGATGAGAGCCAATGCGAACGGAAATTTCTTCATGTTGCTTTCAGCACCTTTTAGAAATCAATGAAACTCTGAACCAGTCGGAACTCGTCTTTCCGGCGCACGCCGGAATCCAGTACATTTGATCACCTGGACACCGGCGTGCGCCGGTGTGACGAGCTTATTCAGACCTGCAGTAGGGATTCTCAGCCCCGCAAAATGGCAAAGCTGAAACCCTGCCCCTGCTAACGCTTGATGCCCGACAACTCCTCGAACAACAGCCCGAGCGCCGCGTTGTCGAGGCCGCCGCGGCCGGTTGCGCACAGTGCGGCAAACATCTGCGCGCCCAACGCGGTGACCGGCATGTAGGAACCGCACGCGGTGCCGGCGCCCAGCGCAAGCTTGACGTCCTTCAGCATCAGGTTGGCGCGAAAACCCGGTTGCAGCGTGCCGTCAAGCAGGCGCTTGCCCTGGTTCTCGATCACGAAGCTTTTCGCGGAACCGCCCAGCAGCGCTTCGCGCACCTTGTACGGATCGATGTTCATTTTCTTCGCCAGCGCGAACGCTTCGGAGACCGCCATCAGTGTGCCTGCGATCACGAGCTGGTTGCACGCTTTGCACAATTGACCCGCGCCGCTGGCGCCTATGTGCGTGAACGTTTTGCCCACCGCCTCGAATACGGGCATGCAGTGCGCGAGGATCGCCGCATCGCCGCCGATCATGCACGACAGCGTGCCGTCGATGGCGCCTTTGGGGCCGCCGCTGATCGGCGAGTCAAGCAGGTGCGCGCCCTTGTCGCGCAGACGCACGGCGAAGTCCACGGTCGCGGTGGCCGAGATCGTGCTGCAATCGATCACCACCGCATCGCGCCTGATGCCGTGCATCACGCCGTCGCCATCGAAAAGAACTTTTTCCACATCGGGCGTGTCGGGCACGCATAACAGCACCACATCCGACGCGCGCGCCACACCGGCGGGAGAGCCGCCATCCTGCGCGCCGGCCTTGAGGAGATCGTCGACCTTGCCGCGGCTCCGATTGTGCACCGTAACCTTGAATCCCGCCCTGAGCAGGTTCTTTGCCATCGCGCCGCCCATGATGCCCAAGCCGATGAATCCAACCGGCGTATTCGTTGTCACTGTCATTTGCAACCCCCGTGGTGTATTGAAGCCGAGATTGACAATCTAGAGCCTGTCTCATCAATATACAAGCATGCGCACGAAATCAAAGCGACAAACGCGCGTAGCGGCCGATTGCGCATCCCTGGAAGGGCGGCCCGCACCATGACCCTGACCGAACTGCGCTACATCGTAGCACTCGCGCGCGAACGTCATTTCGGCCGCGCGGCGGAAAAGTGTTTTGTCAGCCAGCCGACACTGTCGGTCGCGGTGAGGAAACTGGAAAACGAACTCGGCGTCACCCTGTTCGAGCGCCATACCGCGGACGTGACGGTGACTCCGCTGGGCGAGCAGGTCGTCGCACAGGCGCAGCGCGTCCTTGAAGAGTCCGCGGCCATCAAGCAAATCGCGGCGCAGGGCAAAGACCAGCTGGCGACTCCGCTGCGCGTCGGCGCCATCTATACAGTGGGCCCGTACCTGTTGCCGCAACTGATCCCCATCCTGCACCGGCGCGCGCCGCGCATGTCATTGCTGCTGCAGGAGAATTTCACGGCGCATCTCGCCGGGCTGCTCAAGCACGGCGAACTCGACGTCGCGATCCTGTCGCTGCCGTACGCCGATACCGGCATCGTGACACAAGCGGTCTACGACGAACCCTTTCGCGTCGTGATGCCAGCGAATCACGCGTGGAGCAAAAGGGCGAAAATACCCGTCGCGCAACTGTGCAATGAAGCGCTGCTCCTGCTCGGCGCGGGCAACTGCTTTCGCGATCAGGTCCTGCAGATATGCCCGCGCATGCGCCGCCCGGACGCCAGCGGCCTGCAGCAGGCGCTCGCGGGCAGTTCGCTCGAAACCATACGTCACATGGTCGCTTCGGGCGTCGGCGTCACGGTGCTGCCGTCGACCGCTGCCGATAGCAAGTCGGCGGCGAGCCCGCTGCTTGCGGTAAGGCCCATCAGTTCGCCGCACGCAAGCCGCCGCATCGCGCTCGCGTGGCGCGCGAGCTTCCCGCGTCCGCAGGCGATTGAAGCGCTGCGCCAGGCCGTGCTCGCGTGCAGGCTGCCCGGCGCGACCCTATTGCCCGCCGCCGCAGTCCAAACCACTTAGCGCCGATCTCGCCTTCCCCTTCAAGGGGAGGAGCGAACACCGCGGCGAGGAGACATCCAGGACGGGGATGGGTCGCGTCTACACGTCTGAGCGAGCTACCTCCTCGCGATCGAAACCCATCCCCTCCTCAGTCCTCCCCTTGAAGGGGAGGAAGTGGTTATGGATAGTTATACGCTATCGATTTTATTGTAACAATTCATTGGATCAATCGAAGGACGGCTCTTAAGATGGTTTCCATGCGCCAGATCAGGTGTTCTAAACCATCAACCGGAGAACTCATATGAAACCGGAATCCATCACCATCAAGATCCTCGAATCAGCCTTCGCAGGCGAGTCGATGGCGCATATCAAGTGCATGTTCCCGGCCGCACCCGCATCGGCAAAACCTATTTGACCGATCGGTGTCCAAACCCTGCCCTGGATCGGGTAGCCAATTGCAAACAACTGAAGGAGAGAACCTTGTCAAACGAAGCCAGGTGCCCATACTCGGGCGGCGCCCGCAAAAACGCAGTCGCCGGTGCCACATCGAACGCAGACTGGTGGCCCAACCAACTGAACCTGAACATCCTGCACCAGCACTCCGCACTGTCCAATCCCATGGACACCAAATTCAACTACGCCGGGGAATTCAAGAGCCTCGATCTGGAGGCCGTGATCAAGGACCTCCATGCCTTGATGACGGACTCGCAGGACTGGTGGCCCGCGGACTACGGCCACTACGGGCCGTTTTTTATCCGCATGGCGTGGCACAGCGCGGGCACCTACCGCATTGCGGATGGCCGCGGCGGCGCGGGCTCCGGAGAACAGCGGTTTGCGCCGCTCAACAGCTGGCCGGACAACGTGAGCCTCGACAAGGCGCGCCGGCTGCTGTGGCCGATCAAGCAAAAGTACGGCCGCAAACTTTCCTGGGCCGACCTCATGATCCTCGCCGGCAACGTCGCACTGGAGTCGATGGGATTCAAGACCTTCGGTTTCGCCGGTGGGCGCCAGGACGTCTGGGAGCCGGACGCCGCCATTTACTGGGGTCCTGAGTCCGAGTGGCTGGGCGACAAGCGCTACCGCGGCAATCGCGAGTTGGACAACCCCCTGGGCGCCGTTCAGATGGGCCTGATCTATGTGAATCCCGAAGGGCCCAATGGCAAGCCGGACCCGGTCGCTTCGGCGCGGGATATCCGGGAGACCTTCGCCCGCATGGCGATGAATGACGAGGAGACCGTCGCGCTCGTCGCCGGCGGACACACCTTCGGCAAGTGCCACGGCGCTGCCGATCCGGGTCAGTATGCCGGGCCCGCACCCGAGGGTGCCAGCATCGAGGAGCAAGGCCTGGGCTGGAAAAACACACTTGGCAGCGGCAAAGGTGTCCATACGATCAGCAGCGGCCTGGAAGGCGCATGGACCACCAACCCGATCCAATGGGACAACGGCTACTTTGACGTACTTTTCAAGTATGAGTGGGAACTGACCAAGAGCCCGGCAGGTGCGCAGCAGTGGACGCCAAAGGGTAGCGCAGCAGCGGGCACCGTACCGGACGCCCACGATCCGTCAAAGCGACACGCCCCCATAATGT
>JAYWDM010000708.1:0-8258 GCA_043779885.1 Betaproteobacteria bacterium
GCGCAATCCGCGCAAGGCGGTGGCGGCGTGATGGGGATGCTGGGTGAAGCGCTGCTCGGCAGGACCGGCCCGCGCGGCGGCCACACCGCGGGCATACTCGATGCCGTGGCAAAAAGCGCGGCGCGCTCGATCGGCTCGCAGGTCGGCCGCGAAATAATCCGCGGCGTACTCGGCAGCGTCTTTGGCAGTCGCAAGCGATAAATGTTCGCCATGAGAATCCCAAGACGCGGCGCCATCTGCGCGGTCGCATCCCGCAAGCGGGACCCTGCTCTGCGCTCCGATGTCGTCTTTGGCGGTCGCAGGCGATGATTGTTTGGTCAGCGGATTGCCGGACGCTACGCCTTTTTGAAGGTCGAACCCCTGCGCACTGCGTGCTTCGCCGTATTACGCGAGTTGTCCACGGGCATTGATGACCGCGCGCGCGACGGGCGCGCGCGACGCCTACATCGGCGTTGCGTGCGTGCTGGCGAGTTCCATCGGATTCTCCGGCAAGACGATCATCATCAAGCTGGCGTATCAGTACGACGTCGACGTCATCACGCTGCTCGCCTTGCGCATGCTGTTCGCGCTGCCTTTTTTTCTCGCCATGGCGTGGTGGGCGGGGGCTGTCACGGCGCCGATGGCGCGACGCGACTGGATTTTGATCATCGCGCTGGGCTTCACCGGCTACTATGCGGGCAGTTACCTCGATTTTGCGGGGCTGCAATACATCACGGCGGGCCTCGGGCGGCTCATCCTTTACCTGTATCCCACGCTCGTACTGCTGCTCTCGGCGCTGTTTCTCAAGCAACCGATCCGCGCGCGGCACCTGGCGTCCCTTGCCCTTTCTTATCTGGGCATTGCGCTGGTCTTTCAGCATGAAGCGTCGTTCGGCGACAACCTGCCGCTGACGCTGCTCGGCGCGGCGCTGGTGTTCGCCGGCGCGGTGACCTACGCGATTTACCTGATCGGCGGCACCCGCATCGTGCAGCAACTGGGCTCGATGCGGTTTACCGCCTACGCCTCGCTTTCGGCGTCATGCTTCGTCATCGCGCATTTCATGATCACGCACGGTCCGGCGCGACTGGCGGTAGCGCATCAGGTGTACTGGCTGACTCTGCTGATGGCGATCGTGTCGACGGTACTGCCGCTGTGGCTGATGGCGGAAGGCCTGCGACGCATCGGCGCGAACCAGGCCGCTCTCGTGGCCTGCATCGGCCCCATCTCGACCATTGCGCTCGCCCACTTTTTCCTCGGCGAGCCGGTCACCGTTTATCAGATGGCGGGCGCGGCGCTGGTGCTGGGCGGTGTGATGATCATCAGCGTGAAGCCGCGGGCGGCATAATTTCCGTATCGATGGTTGCGCGTGCCACGTCGGACACGACCGAAGCGACTCTTTGAATCTTCATCAGGCGAGAGCAGTGCCGCACTCACCCGCGGCCGCGCATACCCTTGCGTAAGTCGCGCCACGCGGCGCCAAGCCAGTCAAGCGCGCCATCCCGCGCCCACAGTTCGCGATGCGCCGTGCGGTACTCCCACGCCTCTTCCTTCCCGCCCACAGTGATGCCGTAGGCTGAATTGACCGGCGGACGTTTCGGCGCATCCGCAAGCAGCATTTCGATCGCACCGCGATGGTCCCGCGCGGCATCGCGCAGCGCGGTGAGCGCATCGCCGCGACGATCAAGACGCACGAGAGCGAGGATACGGTTCAGGGTTGGCGCACAGAAATCATCCGGATAGCGATCGGTGAGCGCGATTACCTTATCCGGCCAGCCATGCGCCAGATACGCGCGCGTGAGGCCATTGCGCATGCCATGGTTGTCATAGGGATTGAGCGCCATCAGCAGTTCCGCAAATTCGATGGATCGTTCGCTCGACGCGCCCCGATCCATGCCGCCCAGGGCGCGAAACGCGAGATGCGCGAGCAGGCGTAGCGCCGGCCGGTTTTCCTGCCAGGCCCACTGCAGCGTGCCGTTCCCCGGAACAGCGGCTTTGAGGTTCGTCGCCAGCAACGCGGCGCCGCGGGCGAGCAGCGGTTCGAGGACCGTCGCGTCCGCGCCCATCGTGTGCAGCGCATCGACTGCCATCACAAGATCGTCAAGCACATCAAAGCTGTGCCATGCGAGCGGATGCTTCCCGAGAAAATCGAGCCACAGTTCCGGCGCGTCCCACATCCCGGCGAATTCATGCTGGATCCCGGTCAGGCTCGGCTTGGTTTGCGGAAAGACTTTGCCCCAGCGCGCCTCGATGCCCGCGAGATCCTCCTCCGGTGCGAGCACGCGTCCTGCATCGCCCTGATCGGTGACCCTGCAATGCGCCGCGGGCACGGGCGCTTGAGCCAGCAACGCCTTCAACCTGTCCAGCCCCGGTATCCTCTGCCGGTCTATATTCGCCATCGCCTCACGTGGATCAGCCTGAATTTCGCGCACGAAAGCGATCAAGTCCGCGAGGGCCGGATCGCGCAAGCGTTCCAGCCGCGCAATCCAGAACCGCGCGCGCTCGCGTGCCCGCTCGATTTCCCCGCGCGAGACGAGCAACGTCAGTTCAAGCGTCGCATGGCTGGGATTGTCCGGATCAACACGTTGCGCCTCGCGAAAACTTTCCCAGGCCTGCTCGATGTCGCCACGGTCGGCCAACATCGTGCTGCGGCGCTGCAACGCCGCGGCGCGTAACTCGCGATCGCCGCGTTTGATCACCTCGGCGACCAGGCGATCGCGTTTGCGCTCGTCGCCGCGTATGAGGTAACAATCCATTAACTGATCGAATAGCGGCTCAAGCTTGCCTGCGAGCGGCGAGTGCCCGACGAACCACGGCTCAAGCAACGCCCTCGCGCGCTCGATGTCGCCTTCCCCGTGCCATTGACAGGCCGTGTCGTACACCGCGATGGCATCGACGCGACTCGCCGGCAGTTCGGTGAAGCATTTCTTCGGCAAGCTGTCGAGCACGTAGCGCAGCATATTGTGATTACTCAGGTCAAGAAAGCCGGCAAGCGGCAGGCAGCAGTGCTTGTACTTCTCCCCGGAGCCGCACAGACACGGCTCGTTGCGCCCCGGCACGGGAATACGCCTGGGCTGGAAGTTTGCTTCCGGCAGCGGCATCGCATTGTAGATTTCAACGCCCATCGCTCGAAACGCATTACCCAATGGACCGGTGCGCGGATCTATCCCGCGCGCGATAGCCGGGCGCGAGGGCCGGGCCCGCATCCGCGATCCAGTCGAGAAAAGCCGACGAATCACCGGATTTCACCAGAACCTTTGCGGAGATTTCCAGTAACCCCGAGAATTCATCCACGCCATCGCTATCAGCGGCGGTCCCGGGCGAATTGCGTTCACTCATTTACTCTCGTTCCGCTCGTGGTTATCTGAATGTGTGAATGTGTAAAGCCCCTCGCGTTGTCGTCGCCCGCGAGCGGGGCCTATCAGTCGCATTTCAATCCGGATACAGTGAGATGTCGGTCAGCAGCGGCAACTTCGCCGCGCGCGCAGCCTTGACCAGCGCCGCGTCTAGCGTCGCGAGCGGCAACTTGCGACGGCGCGCGAGTTCGAAGTAAACGGCGTCGTAAGGGGTTAGGTCGTGACTGGCAGCAAGCTCGTTTAGCTCGACGATCGAGGGCATTTCATGGTCGATCCGCAGCGGCAGGCCGTCCGCATTCTTCAGCACCGCGCGGCGCTGCTCGCCGGTCATCCGTTTGCGGCGCTCGGCGTTGACCAATGCGCTGACCAGTTCGGGACACCACAGAGAGGGAACCCACACCTCGGAACGATGAAGCGCAAGTCCCAACTGATCGCAAAACCGGCTCGCCTCGTCTCTGAGGTACCAAGGCACGCACACCGAACAATCGATGACGAATGAGTCGGGCAGGTAGGCAAACGCCGGCTCGCGCAGCCTCGGCGTGCGCCGCGGCTTCAATACTTGCGGCCTTCGTCGATCAACTGCCTGATCGTGACGGTGCCGCCCAACGTAATTCCTTTGCGCAGCCGCTTCGTTTCGGCGAGCCACTGCTCGCCGGTTTTTGCGGGCCGCGCGGGTACGACGGGCGCGAGCACCGCCACCGGCCGGCCATGACGGGTGATAGTGACAGCCTCACCTTTCTCGACCTGGTCGAGGAGCTGCGACAACTGGGTCTTGGCCTGAAATGCGCCGACGGTCTTCATACCGGCCTGCTGAACTGGTCAACCAGTTTTCAGTATAGCGCAAACCCAAGCCCCGCGCGCGCTAACCGCCCGCCATGAAGCGTGCCAATCTGACCAACGCCAGCGTATCGAGCTTGCAGTATTCGCGCAGCGCGCTGACGAGCTTTGCGCGCCGCTCCGGCGCGGTCCGCGGATCGATCGCTTCGAGGTACGCCGATTGCGCCTCGCCACCCTCCTGCACTTCGTCGAGCTTCGAATAATCCAGGTCGGGCGCGATCGTAGGCAGCACGGTCTTCAACGACCACGATCCCTTCATGTCGCGGTGGTAATAGTGCGCGTCGGCAACCGGATGGAGATTCGTGATGCGTCGAATGATTTTGACGAGTGGCGCTTCAAGATCGGGATAATGCCCGGCCAATGCTTTCAAAATTCCCGCCTCGAAATGACCGTAGACGAGAATCGGCCCGGTGCCGCCCACCGTCGAGATCAAACTTTCGGCAAAGGCCCGCATCGGCGGCTCGCCGCTTGCGCTGATGAATTCCTTGTGTGTAAGCGCGCCACCCGCCGTCTCGATGTGGCATGACCATTGAAACGGCAATTGTTCGTATGGGCGCGTGCCGGCCCAGATCGGTACGGCAAACTGAACTGTCTCGAAGTCGAGGAAGTAGCGCGGGTATCCAAGGCCGCGCACGAACGTAGTCGCCTGCGGATCAAGTTCTGCTTTCCCGGTGCGCGTGACGCGCCACACGCGCTTATGTTTCGTCGTTTCCAGCTCGCTTTCTGGTACTTTCTTCAGATCAACGTAGCCTGCATCGAGCAGGCGCTGCACCCGCTTGCCGCCGCGCGGCAGCAAGGTAACCGGATACTCCGGTTGCGGAGGCAGACCGCGGCGACAATATTGCTGGAACTCGCACTCAAACGGATCATGGCATTGCGCGCCCATCTCTATTTTTGGCTCCGGACCGGCGAGTATTTTGCGCAAGTCTTTGATCCACGCGGGCACTTGCTCCTGCAAGGATTCGATTTCGTCCGTTACGTCCACCTCCTTGAACAGACCGCGATAATCGCCTGCGCCCGCGTAAACGAATTGGTTATCAATGTGCGAAACAATTGTGGATTTCAGCGGATAGCCCGCACCCTCGATGACCCAGCGCTGGATCGCGACGTCGTTGTAGTAATAGCCCTTGACCTGCGTCGAGGCTTTCACCTCATTCATACGGTAGCGATTGCGCTGGCGGGAGAGCAAATCCGTGCGCACCGCGACGCCTACGTGCTGGAACGCGGCCTCGAACAGCAGCCGGTCGCCGGGTTCTTGCAGAAGCGCGCTGGTCTGCCTGATCGCATCCGCGACCGCTGTTTCATGGCCGACCAGCTTGCCTTCGGGATGCAGCCCGCGGGCGACCTCCTGAACGCGATAGCCAAACTGGATCAATCTCTCCGCTTGCTCGCCGGTCTCAGCTTCATCGGGCTGATGAACCTGCAAATGCAGGCGCTTCACGCATTGAAGGCCGGAAATGATCTTGGTTTTTGAAAGCCCGAACATGGCCATGTGTGGTATCTCAGCTAATTGAAAAATTTAGCATACTCCAACGCTGCGACACATTGTGTCGCAGAGATGAGATACTCTGCACCCCATCAGATCGCGCGGGCGCATTACTACCGCTAGGAGACGAAAAGCTCCTAGTCACTGAAAACATGCTGCACCATTGCTCGGGAATTCGAATACAACGCGCTCAATGAAGTGCAGGACAGCGGTAGCGCGCAACTCGCCTATTTGGAAATTATCGATCCTATTACGGATGCAAACAGGCGTGATAAACTGATCGCTGATCTTAAGTCGTATTGCCAGCACGACATAATGGCACGCTTGAAATTGGTTTGCTGTCTCGAAGGTAAATAAACGTGTCGCGTACGACATATTGTAACGTTGCTGCAATCAATCATGCATCGCCAGGATAATTCCATGATGCCTCCATATGACGACGTTCGGGAATGAATTGCCGCGCACCAAGATATTTACTTCTGAACCGCTGAGGATTTGGCAACATTTGTGGAAAGCAAACGTTGCTACCCAAACGCGCGCATGTGCTGATTCCGCATACGAAGCGTTTACCTCTCAGCGTGTCAAACGGTTCTTGGCTTCCGGGAACGGCCTGGTCAAGGCCAGACGAAAATATGTAGAAGAACTGGTCGCAGAGTCGGCAAAGCGACTCGCACCGTTCGGCGAACCGCTTAGTCTTGACTTGGGCATGAACCGATGGCTCGCATCGGAACGTGAGGAGGCATGGTCAAACTGGTTCGCGTGGTTTTTCGCTCACCTCACAGTCGACGAAGTTGCTCACCTATTCGGCATCGAGAGTTGGCTTGAAGTCCCTGATCGGCATACCGCCGTGCGCCGGGTAAGTCGAGAATATTGGGTGAAATCCGGACATGAAGGGGCGACCGGAAGGTTAGACCTTCTTATTGAATTTTCGGGCCGGCAAGCGCTCGTTGTCGAGATCAAGCGTGGTCGTTCGGAGGACGCTGATACCGAAAAGCAGGAAGGCTATTTCAAGGCGATGGAAGAAAAGAAGGGCTTGAAATGCAAATACTTTCTGTTGACCACCGACGAAAACCTGCTTGGGGAAAAGGACCGGTTCGAACTTTTATACTATGGTGAATTGTGTCTGAGCTTAAGAAAGTCGATTGAGGCCTTTATCAAGAAGGACAGACATACACATACCTTCCTCGCACTCGGATTGGCGCTAGTGGGAGCCATCGAGTCATGTCTCCTGAATTTCTCAATAGCTGACGGCTTCGCGTCTGATACAACAATCGACCATCTGCTGCGTTTTTTGGAGTCACCGAATGAATGCTTCAAATAATCCGTTGCCTAGAGAAATTGACAATGCTACGAAAAAAATCATTGAGGAAGGCTTTCCCGCCTATCTCGATGCAGCTAGTAGGTAGTCAATGTGAAATTGATGGATAAAGAGTTTTGAGCTTGATGCGGGCGTCGATCGAAGTGAAGCGCCAGTTGATGGTGGCCTTGGCGTGGTTGCGAGCAAGCACGAAGGCGGCGAGTTCACGTTTGAGTGTTGCCACGTCAGGGATGCGTCGGTTGGTGCAACTGGTATGCATCGCGGAGAATTCAATTTCTGCCATGTTAAGCCAACTGCCGTGCTTGGGCGTGTAGTGAAACTCCAGCCGTTTGCTCAGACGGCGCGCTTCGGGTGCCTCGAAGGTCTCATAGAGCGCCGCCGGGCGATGCGTGTTCAGGTTGTCGAGCACCAGGCGAACGAGTTCGGCATCAGGGTAGACCACATCAAGCAGCCATTTAATGCCCCAAGCGAAATCTTGCATCGTACGCCGCTCGGTCACTACCAGTTCACGCCAGCATCGCTTGGGTTCGCAGAACCCGAAAACGGTACAAGTGCCGTTACGTTTGTACTCGCTGTCATAGCGCGCCGGTTGGCCCGGTTGCATGGGTATGGGAACACGGATTTCTTCGATCAGTTGCTTGGGGGACTCGTCCATGCACACTACCGGGCGGCACCGGTCATACGGCGCTTCGTATACATCGAGTACGTCTTCCATGTGCGCGACAAACTCCGCGCTTACCGTCGGGATACACCACTGGTTCTGTTGCCAAGGCTTGAGGTCGTTTTTTTTAGGATCTGGCGCACTGTTTCGTGGCAGATCGATTCAGTCAATCGTAACTCCACCACCTTGCCCGCCAGTAGGCGCAGGGTCCAGCGCGCGCGCCCTTCGGGCGGGTCAGTGCAGGCCACGGCGATCAAGTGCGCCTCTTGCTTGCCGCTTAACTTGCGCTGCCGCCCAGGACGCGGCTTATCCTTCAATGCCGAATCCAACCCTTCCTCGACAAAGCGTTGGCGAATCCGCCCTACCGTGGCCGATCCCACTTCCAAGGCAACAGCGACTTGTTCATCGCTCAGCCCGTCGTTGGCTTTGAGTAAAATCCGCGCTCGCGCCGCCCGGCGCGCCGATACCTTGCCTCGCGAAATGAACTTGCGCAATTGCTGCTCTTCCTCCTGGCTGAGGTCCACCACATATTTAACGTTCGCCATAACTCGACCTCCACCAAGTTGTGAAGATCGAACTTTAACATCATCCCATATGTATCACATTAATATAGACTACCTACTA
>JAYWDM010000709.1:0-2841 GCA_043779885.1 Betaproteobacteria bacterium
AGCCGAGGCGGCCAGAATGCCTTCAGACATCTTGGCGCGCGCGGTGTAGTCCTGATACGCCGGCAACGCGACGGCTGCCAGAATACCGATGATCGCGACTACGATCATCAGTTCGATAAGGGTAAATCCCTTTTGTACGGCCTTCATGATGCCCCCTGTAAGTAATTAAGATTTAAGTGAAACGAACGCGAGCAGCGAGCTCTACTAACCGGTGACGCAATCGTCATGCCATTTTTTTATTCTTAAGCCAATAAAACCGCAAGATTCAAAACTAGAAGAGATAAAACGGCTTCGATACATGAACTTACAAACCGGACCGATAGCTAAAAAGCTTTGTTTCTTAAAAATTTCTTTCTAGCGCGCATCTCCTCATGCGTCTTTAGTAATGGAATGTAGCGCCGCATTTTGTCATCATCTACCACACTTGAAATCTTTGATGTTCTTCGGTCGTTGATGATGGGGTAAGACAGATTCCAATTCCTATCTTATAATCCGCGCCATGCCATTGCAGTACAGTCGAGATAATCTGGCCGGGAAGTTGCGCGCTCACGGGATCAATCCAACCCACCAGCGCCTTGAAATTGCGCACGCCCTGTTTTCCCGCCGCGAACACCTTTCGGCAGACCAGATCATGGCGATCGTCAATGAACGCCACTCCGAGACATCCAAGGCCACGGTCTACAACACGCTCAATCTCTTCCTCGACAAGAATCTCATCCGGGAAGTGATCGTCGATCCGAACAAGGTCTTTTACGACCCGAATACTTCACCGCACTATCATATGTTTGACATCGAGTCCGGCAAGCTTACCGACATCGATGCCGCTCCTGTCCGCGTTTCCGGATTGCCGTCGCTGCCCGCCGGCATGGTCACCGAGGGCATGGATATCGTCATCCGCGTGCGTCCCGCGGACTTCCCGCAGTCCTAGCGCTTCACCGGCCGGTGAATCTCGCCGGCCGTTTTTCCTTGAAAGCGGCCACGCCCTCGCGGAAGTCCGCACTTTTCCCCGCTTCGCGCTGCAGATCTCGTTCGAGATCGAGCTGCTGATCGAAAGTGTTGTTGGCCGAAGCATAGATCGCGCGCTTGGTCAGCCCCAGCGCCCGGGTCGCCTGTCCGGCCAGTTGTCGCGCCAGCGCCGTGGCTTCAGTCATGAGCTGATGGTCGTCGACGCATTTCCAGATCATTCCCCATTGTTGCGCCTGTTCCGCGCTGATTTTCTCCGCAAGCATCGCGGCCGCGATTGCGCGCGCGGTGCCGATCAGGCGTGGCAGCGTGTACGTGCCGCCCGCATCCGGGATCAGGCCGATGCGACTGAACGCCTGGATGAAGCTCGCTGATTTCGCGGCAATCACGATGTCGCAGGCGAGCACCAGATTGCAGCCCGCGCCCGCCGCTACGCCGTTGACGGCGCAGATCACCGGGTATGCAAGCCCGCGCAACTGCTTCAGCAGCGGGTTGTAGTTCTTGTCCAGCGAACTGCTCAAATCCGCGGGTTCGCCGCCGTCTGCCATCGCGCGCTCGGAGAGATCCTGCCCGGCGCAGAAGCCGCGACCGGCGCCGGTAATCATCAGCACGCGCACACTGCGGTCGGCCTGGATGATTTGCATGGCCTGCTTCAGATCTGCATGCATTGCGCCGGTGAAGGAATTCAGTTTGTCCGGACGGTTCAGGGTAATCATCGCGACCCCCTCGGCGATATCCAATAAAATGGCATCGAATTTCACTGGCGTTTTCCTTTACTTGGCTTCGTCCGCGGCTGCGGCCGTCGGCGGATTATAAAACTCAACCGGAAGGACAGGTCATGACCTACGAAAATATCATCGTCGAAACCCGCGGCAAGGTCGGACTGATCACGCTCAACCGCCCCAAGGCGCTGAACGCGCTGTCGCCGGACCTGATGCGCGAAGTGGCCGCCGCGCTCGACGCCTTCGAAGCCGACGAGAACATCGGCTGCCTGGTGGTTACCGGCAGCGAAAAAGCCTTTGCCGCCGGTGCCGACATCAAGGCCATGAAGGAAAAAACCTACATGGACGTCTACAAGGAAGATTTCATCACCGCCGAATGGGAGCGCCTCACGCGCTGCCGCAAGCCGGTGATCGCTGCGGTGGCAGGTTACGCCCTTGGCGGCGGATGTGAACTGGCCATGATGTGCGATTTCATCATCGCGGCGGACAATGCGAAATTCGGTCAACCCGAAATCAACCTCGGCATCATCCCCGGCGCTGGAGGAACCCAGCGGCTGCCGCGTTTCGTCGGAAAATCCAAAGCCATGGAAATGGTGCTGCTCGGCCAGGCACGCCTGATGGATGCCGCTGAAGCCGAGCGTGTCGGCCTGGTGAGCCGGGTCGTGCCGCTGGCGGAATTGATGAACGAGGCGCTGAAGACCGAGGCAAAGATTTGCGAATTGTCCCTGCCGGTCGTGATGATGGCCAAGGAATCCATCAATCGCGCCTTCGAGACCACGCTGGCCGAAGGCGTGCGTTTCGAGCGACGGCTGTTTCACTCCGGCTTTGCGATCGAAGACCAGAAGGAGGGCATGGCCGCGTTCATCGAAAAGCGCAAGCCCTCCTTCAAGAACCGCTGACGTTACACCTTACACCTCACCGCAAAGGCGCAAAGGACGCAAAGGAGGACGAATATTCCCATCGTACCGTTCCGCTTTTCTTTGCGTCCCCTTTGCGCCTTTGCGCCTTTGCGCCTTCGCGGTTAAGAAGTAGGCGGGGCGGTTTGCTCGCGATACCGAGGCCACCGTATAATGCGCGCCCACGCCGCTGTAGCTCAGTTGGTAGAGCAGCGCATTCGTAATGCGAAGGTCGCCAGTTCGACTCCGGCCAGCGGCAC
>JAYWDM010000710.1:0-8205 GCA_043779885.1 Betaproteobacteria bacterium
GGCGACGGGAGGTGCGGGAATTCCGGCGGCGTGGGCAACCAGTTGTCCACCCTTGATTCTTGCCCAATCATTTCTTCGCATGCTTTGGGTTTCCTTCGCGTCCTTCGCGGCTCATGCTTCGGATCTAGAAATTTTTCTGCAGTCCCGCGCGCAGCGCGGCGCGGTCGACTTCCGCGCCGCGGATGACGATCTTCACGACGCGCCGCGTGTTCCGGATGTCGTCGAGCGGGTTCGCGTCGAGCACGAGGAAGTCGGCGCTTTTTCCGGAAGCGAGCGCGCCGGTGTTCTTCAGGCCCAGAAATTCCGCCGTGCGGCTGGTCGCCGCGACGATCACCTGCGCGGGCGTCATGCCGGCGGCGACCATTTGCTCAAGTTCGCGCTGCTCGGCATAGCCGAAGAAATGATCTTCGAGGCCCGTGTCGCTGCCGAGTATGATGCGCGCCCCGGCGGCGTTGAGTTTCGCCAGGCTCTTCTGCATGTTGGGATAAATCTGCCGCGCGCGCGCCGCGACTGCCGGGTCGCGGGCAGCGAACGCCGCCCTCATGCGCTCTATCACGTCTGGCGCCACCGTTTCGCTCAATAATGCGAACAGTCCCGGCTCGTCCAGCCACGCGGGCGGGCTCGTATATTGCGCGCGCTCGGCGCCGCCGAGATTGGGCATGACGTAAACGTTGCGCTTGACGATCGCCGCGACGAGCGCATCGTCCATTTCGCGGTCGCGCACCAGATGCGCGATGCTGTTGATGCCGGCGTTGACGAGATCGACGGCGTCCGCGTGATAATAGACATGCGCGGTGACCGGCATGCCCAGCTTGTGGCCCTCGTCGATGGCCGCGCGAAAAAGCGCCGTGCTCAACCGCGGCGCTCGTCCGCCGCGATCATCCACCCAGACCTTGACGCCATCCACTTTTTTCGCGACCTGCTCGCGCACCGCGCGCCTGATTTCCGCTTCCGTCGTGACCTCGTAGGCGATGCCGGCATAGGCGGCCGCGCCCGGCCCCGCGTTGGGCGCGCCGATGCCGCGGCCGGCAAGCAGCAGGCGCGCGCCGCCCAGGCGGCCCGCCAACTGTTCGGCGCGGATTTCAAAGGCGATCTCCCCCTTCTCGATTCCCTGCGACATGACGGCCGCGACGCCAAAATAAAGCGCGCGGTTCAGATCGTCGATGATGTTGGCGCGCGTGTAGTTCGCGGCGGCGTACGTGAGTCCCTTCTGGAAGCCCGGATGCCCGTGCGCGTTGATGAGCGCCGGCATGACCGTCTTGCCGGAAAGATCGACGCGCCGCACGCCGGCGGCGGCGCCGAGTTCGCCCTTGCGCCCCACGCGCGTAATGACGCCGCGCTCGACGAGAAACGCCGACTCGCTGATCGCCGCCCCGCCGTCGCCCGGAATCAGCCGCGCGCCTTCGTACAACACGACACCGGAGTTTGGCTGGCTGTGCGCCGGCACGATTGGTAACGCCGCCGCGAACAATATGCACAACGCGATTGCATGTCGATCCATCATGTTTCTCCTGAACACATTTTTAGCCGCCGATGTAATGGGTGATGGGTGATGGGTGATGGGTGATGGGTGATGGGTGGAGAGTGCTGTTACCCGTTACCCATCATCACCCATCACTCAATCACTCCAGCTTGATGCCGGCGCCTTTGATCACGCGCGCCCACATATCGAAATCGCGCCTGATCACTGCGTCGAACGCGGCGGGTGTCGATGCGGCCGTGGCGGATCCGCTGCGCGTGAACTGCTCTTTTATCTCCGGACTGTTCAATGCCGCGACGACCTCGGTATTGAGCCGCGCAATCACGGATTTCGGCGTTCCCGCCGGTGCGAGCAAGCCATACCAGACCGCAACGTCGTAACCGGCAAGACCCGTTTCGCTGATGGTCGGCAAATCAGGCACGAACACCGAACGCGCGGCTGTCGTCACGGCCAGCGCGCGCAGCTTGCCGCTTTTAAGCTGGGGCGTGACGGCAATCATTTCGGCGAACATCACGCTGACTTCACCTGCCATCAGATTGGCGAGCGCGGGTGCCGCGCCCTTGTACGGCACGTGCGCCATGCTCACACCCGCCATGGATTTGAAAAGCTCGCCGGCAAGATGGGCAGGCGTGCCGTTGCCGGCTGACGCGTAGTTCGCGCGGCCCGGGCTCGCTTTGAGCCACGCGACGAGCTCCTTGACCGAGGCAACGGGCACGGTCGGATGAACGATGAGCACGTACGGGTTGGCCGCCACCAGCGATATCGCCGCGTAGTCTTTGAAGATGTCGTAAGGCAGGGACGCATACAGGCTGGGCGCAATGGAATGCGGGCCGTTGGCCGTCATGAGCAGCGTATAGCCATCCGGCTGCGCCGTCGCCGCCAGCGCGTTGCCGAGGGTGCCGCCTGCGCCGGGCCGGTTGTCGATGACGATGGTCTGGCCAAGCGACTCACCGAGTTTTTTGCCGACGATGCGCGCCGCGATGTCGGTGCCGCCGCTCGGCGCGAAACCGACGATGATGCGTATCGGCTTAGTCGGGTAAGCCTGCGCATATGCCGCAAACGGAAAACATACGATCAATGCCAAGAGACAGCACTTGCCGCGGCGCATCACTGTCATCCTCCCGAACGGCGATCTCAAAAATTCTCTCTCCACCTGCTCAGAACGCAGCCGGGAAGGAGCGCAGCGCATTCCCGGCTTATTCGCCCGCAATAAGCCATCCCCGGATTTCATTTCATGCATCCGGATCTACGCGTGCTAACACATTGATGCAATATGCCCATTGATGTCATTGCGAGGAGCCACAGGCGACGAAGCAATCCCGTCGTTCATTGATCCCGTGCAGAACGAGATTGCCGCGCTGCGCTCGCAATGACAATCAAGAGGGTTTTGCAACAAACCGCTAATCCTTGTACGACGGGTCCGTCTTGTCGAGCATGCGCAACAACGCCTTCCACTCCGTTTTCTTCGCCTTGTACGGCAGTTTCCGGAACTGGCCCGCGACTTTCCCCGCGACCGCGGGCGGCGGCATGCGCAGCTTCGCGCCGCCGGCCATGGCGTTGATCTGGCTCTGGCACGCGCGCTCAAGGTAGTACATCAGGTCGAACGCCTCGGCCACCGATTCGCCGCAGGCGAGCAGGCCGTGATTGCGCAAAATCATTACTTTATGCGCGCCGAGATCGCGCGTCAGGCGCGCCTGCTCGTCGAGTTCAAGTGCGAGACCTTCGTAGTCGTGGTAGCCGATACTGTTGGTAAAACGCATGGCATGCTGCGACAGCGGCAGCAGGCCGTGATCCTGCGCGGACACGCCGATACCCGCGGCGGTGTGCGTATGCATTACACATTGCAGGTCCGGGCGCGCGCGATGGATGGCGCTGTGGATCACGTAACCGGCGCGATTGATGCCGGTGCCCGTCGGGTCGTCGACGATTTCGCCGTCGAGCGTGACCTTGACGAGTGTCGAGGCACTGATCTCATCCCACAGCAAACCGAACGCATTGATCAGGAAATGGTGCTCGGGTCCTGGCACGCGCGCCGAAATGTGCGTGTAGATAAGATCAGTCATGCGATAGTGGGCGGCGAGCCGGTAGCACGCCGCGAGATCCGCGCGCGTATCCCATTCCCCGGCGCTGACGCGCTCCTTGACGGCGGATGCCGCGAGTTTGTGCACATTGGAGCTCATGCGTTTTGCACTCCCGGTTATTTGTTGATGGACTGCAGCACGAAGGCGCTGATCACCTGCCGGTAGTGGGTGCGTATCGCGCCGGGCGCGTGCGCCATGAACACCACTGACAATTCGTCTTGCGGATCGACCCAGAAATTAGTGCCGTACGCGCCACCCCAGGTGAAGTCGCCAGGCGCGCCCATGATGCCGGCAATGCCGGTCTGCCGCCTGACCGCGACGGTGAGGCCGAAGCCGAAGCCTTCGAGAGTCGAGGCGGTGCGCGCGACGTTGTTCTGGATTTCCGGGCCCAAATGATCCGCGGTCATGTACTCGACGGTCTTCGGCGCCAGAATGCGCACCTTGCCGAGGCTGCCCCGGTTCTGCAGCATCTGCGCGAAACGGATGTAGTCGGCGGCGGTGGAAACGGCGCAGCCGCCGCCGCATTCGAATCTGAGCGGCCTGGTCGAATCCAGCACCGTCTGCGGTTTACCTGTTTCCGGATCGTTGGGAAATGCCTTCGCGTACCGCTGCAGTTTGTCCGCAGGCACGACGAATCCGGTGTCGACCATGCCGAGCGGCTTGAACAAGCGCTGCTGCAAATACTGCCCCAGCGATTGCCCCGACACGCGCTCGACGACGAGGCCGAGCACGTCGATCGACAAGCCGTATTCCCACGTCGAGCCGGGCTGATACATCAGCGGGATCGCGCCGAGCTTGTCGAGAAATTCGGCGCTCGTCATGGTCGTTCCCGACGTGCCGGACGAGGCCGGATACAACTTGTGCACGGGTGTTGAGCCGCGGCCGCCGTAGATCAGGCCGGACGTGTGGCGCATCAGGTCATGAATCAGCATGGGTTTCGTCACCGGCACCGTCTCGATCACGGTCTGGCCCGTCGAGTCCTTGCGCATGACGGCCACGGGCATGTTGCCGATCTGCGGCAGATAGTTCGCCACCGGGTCGTTTATCAGCAGCGTCCCGTCCTCGTAGAGCATCAACGCCCCGACGCCCACGATCGGCTTGGTCATCGACGCGATGCTGAATATCGCATCGGTCGTCATCTTTGTGCCGGCGGCCTTGTCAAGGTAACCGAACGCCTCGAAGTAAACGAGCCTGCCTTTGCGCGCGACGGCGACGACCGCGCCGGGGATGCGTCCTTTGTCGATGTCCGCGCGCAGGACTTGCCCGATGCGCGCGAGTCGCTCCGAAGACATGCCGACTGTTTCGGGCTTGGCGCGCGGCAGCGGGTCGGCGGCGAGCGCCGGCAGCGCGACGACGAGCGCGATGGATGCGGCTATGAGCGCGCGGACATGCATGGTCTGGCCTCCCGGACAATTATTGAACATTACGTGATGGTCAGCGCTGCGCCCTCACCCTCGATCCCAGCCCATCGCTTCGCTCGCCCCAAGGGAGAGAGAAAAAACGCCTTCTCCCTTGGGGCGAAGGTGGGGATGAGAGCGCGATTTTTACTTACTTACGCGGCCACAACACGCCCTGGCTGCCGGCGGCGACGGCGCCTATGCCCTTGTAAAGGAACTTCTGCACGCGCTTGCCTTCGTAGGTCTCGGTCGTGTAAATGTTGCCTTTCGAATCGGTGGCGATGCTGTGCACGCCATAGAACTGGCCGGGCTGGCGCCCGCCGTCGCCGAAGTTCGAAATCTCTTCCATGGTTTCGCGCAGGATGATGCGCACTTTCTCGTTCTGGCCGTCGGCGAGGAACATGAAGCGCTGCTGCGGGTCCCTGGAGAACGTGATGTCCCATGCCGAGCCCGAGCCGAGCGTGTCCCTGGCGTAGAACCCTTCCTTCACGAATTTGCCGTCCGGCTGGAACACCTGCACGCGGTCGCCCGCGCGGTCGCACACGTAGACCAGGCCGTCGTTGGCGCGCTCGACGCAATGAACCGGATTGCGGAACTGCTGCGCGGGCGGCGCTTTCGGATCGTATTTGCCAAGGTCGGTGTCGTCCGGCTTGTTGCCGTACGCGCCCCAGTAGCGTTTCATCTTGCCGGTATCGGCGTCGAGCACGGCCACGCGCTTGTTGCCGTAACCGTCGGCGACGTACGCTTCATTGGTCTTGGGGTCGACCCAGATCTTGGCCACGCGCCAGAAATTTTCGAGATCGTTGCTGCCCTTGTTGCCGCCGTGGCGGCCGACCTGCAGCAGAAACTTGCCGTCGTTGGTGAACTTCAGGATGTGCGCGTCTTTCGCGCCGTTGCCGCCGATCCATACGTTGCCCTTGTAATCGACGTGCACGCCGTGGTTCGAGTCCGGCCACTCGTAGCCCACGCCCGGGCCACCCCACGAGCGCAGGAGGTTGCCCGCCGAATCGTAGACGAGGATGGGCGGTGCCGTGCGGCAGCATTCGGCGATGGGGGGATTCAATTCCGCGCCCCGTTCATTAGTGTGCAAGCCGCCCGCGCCGCGATGGATGACCCACACGTTGTCTTTCTCGTCGACCCACAGGCCGATAGTCCAGCCGAGCAACCAGTGGTTCGGCAGCGGCTTCGGCCACAGCGGATCGACTTCGAACATCGGCGCCTGCACCGTGCGCCCCTGCGCGTCCGCCTTGTTCTGGAGCACGGCCTGACCGACGCCGAGTCCGATAATGAGCGCGCACAGCGTCGCGCCGATGACGAAATTGCGCTTCGAGCGTATGACTTGCATGTTCCCCTCCCGCGGTTGAAAGTTCAGCGGCGCGCCACCGCCCCGAATCCGAACGATGCTGGCTCCGGTTGCTACCGGTATTTTTCGGGTCATTATACGCACACTCGTTTATGCTTGTCAGTCGCCGTCACATCCCATTACTCTACGCCACAAACATGCAGATCCTGACCGTAATGAGCAACTGTAACGTCGCGCGGCGCGTGTCGGCCGCATTGACGGGCGTGTTGCTGGCCGCGTTGTCGTGCGGCGCGTTCGCGCACGAGATTCCGAGCGACGTGAAAGTGCAGGCGTTCGTGAAGCCGGACGGAGAGCGGCTGCAACTTCTGGTGCGCGTGCCGCTCGCCGCCATGCGCGAGGTGGACATTCCCCGACGCGGCCCGGGCTACCTCGATCTGGCACGTGCCGACGCCGCGTTGCGCAACGCGGCAAACCTGTGGATCGCCGACAACGTCGATCTGTACGAAGGCGAGACGCGCCTCGCCTATCCGCGTGTGGTCGATGCGCGCGTGTCGCTGCCGTCGGACAAGTCGTTCGCCTCGTTCGCCGAAGCCCGCGCGCATATCGCGGGGCCGCGGCTGCCCGAAAAAATGGAGTTGTTCTGGAACCAGGCACTGCTCGACGTGCTGTTCGAGTACCCGATCCGGTCGGACGGCGCCGCCTTTTCGATACACCCGCGACTCGACCGGCTGGGCCTGCGCGTAGCGACCGCGCTCGTGTTCCTGCCGCCCGGCGGGGCCGAGCGCGCCTATGAATTCCACGGCGATCCAGGGCGGGTCGCGCTCGATCCGCGCTGGCACCAGGCTGCCCTGCGGTTTATCGAGTCGGGTTTTCTGCACATACTCGAAGGCATCGATCACCTGCTGTTCCTGCTGTGCCTCGTGATTCCGTTCCGGCGTTTCGGCCCGCTCGTGCTGATCGTTACCTCGTTCACGCTCGCGCATTCGATCACGCTCATCGCAGCGGCCTATGGCCTCGGACCCGATGCGCTGTGGTTTGCGCCGCTGATCGAAACCCTGATCGCCGTTTCGATCGTCTACATGGCGATCGAAAACATCGTCGGCAGCAACGTGCAGCGCCGCTGGATCATCACCTTCGCGTTCGGCCTCGTGCACGGCTTTGCTTTCTCGTTCGCGCTGCGCCAGCAACTGCAGTTCGCGGGCGATCACCTGCTCACCTCGCTGCTGTCGTTCAACATCGGGGTCGAACTCGGGCAGTTGCTCGTGCTGGTGGTGCTGATACCGCTGCTGGGACTGCTGTTTCGCTACGTGCTCGCCGAGCGCATCGGCATCATCATCCTGTCGGTGCTGATCGGCCACACCGGGTGGCACTGGATGCTGGAGCGCGCGGAGCGATTGAGCCAATTCCCGTGGCCGGCGCTGGACGCCGCGACGCTGGCGGGCGCAATGCGCTGGCTGATGGCGGTGCTGCTGCTTGCGGGAGCGCTCTGGGCAGTGAACGCGGCGTGGCTCAAGCGTCAGGCGGGGCGGCGTGCTATTAAGGTCAAGAACGAAGAACGAAGGGTGAAGGGTGAAGGCGCGTCACGCTCCCGCACGTGGCCGCAGTGACTGCGGGAGTTCGAAGCTGCCGTCGCTTGCGGATAGCAAATCGTGAACGGCGATTATCGAACCTGCTTCAAGCGCACCATACACATGCGGAAAAAGATTGCTTCCGCCCTCGAGGTTCTCGTAGCGGATTTCCGCGTCAATCCGCGCCGTGTCGATGCAAAGCAACAGGAGACCGGTCCTGCCTTTGAACAGACGGTTGGCGGTCGCGATCACCTGTTCCGCGGTGGAGCAGTGGATGAAGCCTTCGCTCCGCAGGCTGGCGGCCGTGTAGGTTCCGGCGGCCCGCGCGGCCTCCCAGTCGGCCGCGGGCGCAATGTGGTAAACAATCGTCATGATT
>JAYWDM010000711.1:0-2832 GCA_043779885.1 Betaproteobacteria bacterium
CATTGATTTAGCGACCCTGCGGCGGACGGACTCGCTGGCATTTGAATTGCTTATATGCACACGGGAAGACAAATCCTGCAAGAAACTGATTGCGCAACGCTTGCTGCTCGCGTGTCTGAGTTGGCCGACGCACCTGCCGTCCGGAAAGGAGATGCGATGACTTTTTATCTGGATTTTGACGATGAGCGCAATCTGATCACCGTCGCCGCGATCGGGAGTGCAAACGCCGGCGCGCGGCTCGAGTCCCTGCGCACCCTGCGCATGGATTCGCGCTTTCGGAATGAATTCGGCATCCTGTGCAAATTTGTTGATAACGAATATGTCCCGGACGGCGCTGAATGCCTACACCTCGGACTGACGCTGGCCGCGTTTTTCCGCGGCCAGAAAATTGCGCTGGTGGTCGGCCACGCCGAGTCGGCCAGGCTCAAAGAGAGCATCGCGCTCTTTAACAGCACCGCGCGCGTTGAAATCTCCATTTTTAACAGCGTGTCTCCGGCAAGAGGCTGGCTATCGTCTCACCTGGAGTCGATTGACCACGACCTGAACATCGCCCCCGCGTTGCTCGCCGATTTCGCGACCGGGGCGTCTCAACGGCACTGACGCATTCCGGTACTTCGGCGCGCGCCGGCATCAGGGCGTCGTTACGCGATCGACGCAGGTTTTGTCGAATTCTTTTGCGCCCTTCGCGCCGGCCAATGTTCCAAGCGGTCCGTCGACATAGCCGCCGGCCGTGCACTTGATTCCTGCGCCGCCATTGTTCTGCCCTGCGGCCGTCTGGTTCGGGCCGTCTTTGCGCGGCTCGCTGTGGAAGTTCACGCCGCTGCCGAAACTGACCGTAATGCCGTCGCCGCCGTTGCCGTTGATCGTGTTGGCGATGACATCGGCCTGGGCATTGCGGTGGACAGCGATGCCGCTCTCCTTGTTGTTGCTGATGGTGTTGCCGACTATCCAGGCGCCTGAAGTCCGCTCGATGTTGATGCCGGGCCCGCCGTTGTTGCGGATCGTGTTGGGCGCGAGCGCCGGCACGCGGGGAATGAAAACGCCGATATAGGCGTAGGAAGCGCCCGTGACATCGATGCCGATGCCGCCGCTACTCTCAACCGTGGTATTGAGGATGCGCGCGATGCTGCCCTTGTCAATATGAATGCCGCGCCCGCTGTTTTTGACGACGACGTTGCCGTCGATCACCGCCGATGCGGGTCCGGAAAGATGAATGCCGTCAAGGCCGCCCGTCACCGTAAACCCCTTGATGATGATTTCCTTGCCGCGGTTGTAGAGGGCGTGCGGAGATACGCCGGGACCGCCCGGGTGCTGGATCGTCGTTTTCTTCTGGCCGTCGAGCGTGACCCGCACGATTTCCGGCGCGATGTTGACTTGCTCTCTGCACGTTCCGCTCACCAGCACGGTGTCGCCTGGTTTAGCGTTAGGCAGAGCGGACATGATCGTGTTGCCTGCGTCGCAGTCGACGGCGAGCGTTGCGGCGCTGGTGCAGAGCGGCGAAAAGCAGAGGGCTGCGAGGAGGGCGGCCTTGCCGGTTGTGTTGAGTATCGCGGTCTTATTCATTGCATCTCCTGATAGCGGTTAACTTCGATATCCACTCCCATCCCCATCCCGGTTGCCCCTCGCCGCTGCGCTTGCTCTCCCCCTTGAAGGTGAGATTAGCGCACGATAAACGACACCAAATGAATGTGCGTTTATCCGAGGGAAAACTTCTGGAACGTGTGGCAGTCTTCGGCGACGCGGCCGCGGTTCACCGCGAAAGTCCACGTGACTTCGCTCACGTAGAGGTCGTTCTTCGAGTCGAGCGCCAAGCCGTGGGGTGCGGCGAAACTGCCGGGTGCTTCCGCCTGCGCCGTGCCCCAGCGGGCCAGCACCTTGCCGTTCCTGTCGAAGATGCTCATGCGCGCGTGACGCGCATTGGCCTTGGTGATCGGACCGAAGCGCTGCGAGGTGTCGCCTTCATACCACGCGAGTTCCGTCACGTAGGCGCGGCCGAGGGAATCGAAGCACAGATGCGTGGGCCGCTGCGTGTCGGTCCATTCCCGCAAGTACTCGCCGTCCGGCGTGAAGATCTGGATGCGATCGGCCTCGCGATCGCACACATAAACCAACCCGTCGGCGTCGACCGCGATGCCGTGCGGCAGATAGAACTGGCCGGGGCCTTTGCCCGGCTCGCCCCACGACCGCTGCAGCTCGCCCTTGGGCGAAAAAATATGCACGCGCGCATTGCCGTAGCCGTCGCTGATATAGATCTCGCCCTTCAATCCGATGGCGACATTGGTGGGGCGGTTGAAGGGCGGGCCGCCGCGCTTGATGCTGGTGATGTTCTTGCCGTCGTAACCCGTGTCCGAAGGCGTGTTCAGCACGCCCATCGTCATCATCAGCTTGCCCTCGGGCGTGAACTGGCGCACGGTGTGGTTGCCGTCATCCGTGCAGAAGATCGAGCCGTTGGGCGCCACGTAGATACCATGCGTGCGATACGAGAATTCGCCTTCGCCCCACGAACGCTGGAAGTTTCCCTGCTGGTCGTAGATCAGGACGGGATGGTCGCCGCGGCACATGAGGTATACGCGGTCTTCGCCGTCGACGGCCACTCCCGCGACGTCACGGTGCGCCCAGCCCCTGGGCAGTTGCTCCCATCCTTCGACGACGGAATAATTGATTTTGTCCGACTGTGCCATGCGCAACCCCCTTTTGTTGATTCAGGAATCGATTCTAGCGCAACAAACTTGTGCGTGTCCGTTCGCAGTAACAGCAGTAAGTCTAGCGGGTTGAAGTCCCGCCCGGGGAGTTGTCCGTACGCCCCGGTAGCAAGAGGAAGCGGCGTCGTGG
>JAYWDM010000712.1:0-8198 GCA_043779885.1 Betaproteobacteria bacterium
GGGTTTAAAACGTCGTGAGACAGTTTGGTCCCTATCTGCCGTGGGCGTTGGACGTTTGAGGGGGGCTGCTCCTAGTACGAGAGGACCGGAGTGGACGAATCTCTGGTGTACCGGTTATCACGCCAGTGGTATTGCCGGGTAGCTAAATCGGGAAGAGATAACCGCTGAAAGCATCTAAGCGGGAAACTCGCCTTAAGATAAGATTTCCCGGGGACTTGATCCCCCTGAAGGGTCGTCCGAGACCAGGACGTTGATAGGCTGGGTGTGTACGATCAGTAATGGTCTTAGCTAACCAGTACTAATTGCCCGTGCGGCTTGATCCTATAACCTTGAAGAGTTATTGGGCATAGACGCACAACAATCGAATTCATGCTTTACTTCTTCCAGTTTGGGCACCGACAGGCCTTTTTCCTGTTTGTGCCGCAGCACGCTGCGATGCAGCCTGTTGTTCAACATTTCAGAATTGCTTAGCAGCCATAGCGAGTTGGACCCACCCCTTCCCATTCCGAACAGGGCCGTGAAACGACTCAGCGCCGATGATAGTGCGGATTACCCGTGCGAAAGTAGGACACTGCTAGGCTCCTTACATCGGCAAGCCCCGGTCTCGCAAGAGTCCGGGGCTTTTGCTTTTGTATCTGCCGTCTTTTGCGCGCCACGTCGAAAATCCACCCGATAGACAGCATCAGCATCAGCATCCGCACTGGCCCTGGCCCTGGCGGCCACTCCAAAGTCCTGGTTAGCCGAAGTCAAGCGAGCATCGTTCCCCGTAGCGACATTTGCGTTGGCGTTACCCGGTAACAACTGCAGAGCGCCATATTCCTAAAATTCAGAAGCCGGTGCAACGGCAGGGTGTCTCTGGGCAAGTGTCGTCCATCCATCGCACCGGGGCCGCGATCGGACGCAAACCCAGATGGCGTCATGTATCGATGGGCACTTTCAAATCGAGCGATACTTTGCTAAACTCAAAACCCTTTTTGAAGTGGGCTTTACGCCCATTTTTTATTTGTAGTGAAGAAATTAGATGGATTTTGAGCAGTTATTGGATATGACGGTTACCGGCCTTGGTTATGAGTTGGTGGCGTGGGAGCGCTCTGGAAAAGGCGCGTTGCTGCGGATATTTGTGGACAAGCCCGGGGGCGTGGAGATCGACGACTGCGCACGCGTCAGTCAGCACGTGTCGCGCGTGCTGGAAGTTGAGGGCGTAAGATACGATCGACTCGAAGTGTCGTCGCCGGGACTGGATCGGGTGCTGCGCAAGGACGCGGATTTTGCGCGATTTGCGGGGGAGAGAGCACGTTTGAAACTGCGCATGGCACAGGGCGGGCAACGCAATTTTACCGGCATATTGCGTGCCGTGAACGATGGAAAACTGGAACTGGAAGTTGAAGGTGAATCGCTTGCATTTGATCTGAGCAACATTGAAAAAGCACGCCTGGTTCCGAACATTTAGGAGGCGAACATGAGTCGCGAATTGTTGTTACTGGTCGACGCGTTAGCGCGAGAGAAAAATGTCGACAAGAACATCGTAATCGGTGCGCTTGAACTGGCGCTCGCGTCGGCGACCAAGAAACGCTTCACCGACGATCTGGACGTGCGCGTTGAAGTCGATCCGGCGACCGGAGAGTTCAAGTCATTTCGCCGGTGGCAGGTCGTTGCGGATGAACTGCTTGAGGTGCCCGCGCGTCAATTCACCCTGGAGCAGGCGCGTGAGCGTAATGCGGAGATCGAGCTTGAGCAATTTATCGAAGAGCCGTTGCCGGCGGTGGAATTCGGCCGCATCGGCGCGCAGGCGGCCAAGCAGGTAATCCTGCAGAAAATTCGCGATGCAGAGCGCGAACAGATTCTCAGTGATTTTCTTGCGCGCGGAGAGCATCTGGTAACGGGTGTTATCAAGCGCATGGAGCGCGGCAGTGCGATCATCGAGTCCGGTCGGGTGGAAGCGCTCTTGCCGCGTGACCAGATGATCGCGAAGGAGAATCTGCGCCCCGGCGACCGCGTACGCGCGTATTTGTGGAAAGTCGACCGCGTGAGCCGCGGGCCGCAAATAGTTTTATCGCGGATCACGCCGGAATTCCTGGTCAAGCTGTTTGAGCTGGAGGTCCCCGAACTCGAGGACGGACTGCTCGAAATCAAAGCTGCTGCGCGCGACCCGGGCTCACGCGCCAAGATTGCCGTGAAATCGAACGATCCCCGCATCGATCCGATCGGCACCTGCGTAGGCATGCGCGGATCGCGTGTGCAGGCGGTAACGTCGGAACTGGGCGGTGAGCGCATCGATATCATCCTGTGGTCGGCAGATCCCGCGCAATTCGTGATTAACGCGCTCGCACCGGCGGAGGTCAGCAAAATTACGGTCGACGAAGAAAAACACAGCATGGACATCGTGGTCGATGAAGAGAATCTGGCGCAGGCCATCGGGCGTACCGGCCAGAACGTGAGACTTGCGAGCGAGTTGACAGGCTGGGAGCTAAACCTGATGACGCTGGAAGAATCGCAGAAGAAAAGCGAAGAGGAGTCGGCAACGATACGCAATCTTTTCATGGAGAAACTCGACGTCGACCAGGAGGTCGCGGACATTCTCGTGCAGGAAGGATTCGGCACGCTGGAAGAAGTCGCGTATGTGCCGGTTGCGGAAATGCTCGAAATCGAATCATTTGACGAAGACACCGTCAACGAGCTCAGGAGCCGCGCGCGCAATGCGTTGCTTACCCAGGCGATCGTGACCGAGGAAAAGCTCGAGCACGATGTCGAGGATTTGCTCACGCTTGAAGGCATGGACAATCAGGTTGCACGCCTGCTTGCCGAGAAGGGCGTAATCACGAAGGAAAATCTTGCTGATCTTGCAACGGACGACCTGGTCGAAATGACTGGTATTGACGCCGAGCGCGCCAAGCAACTCATCATGACCGCTCGCGCGCCATGGTTCGCATAATTAAACCCGGAGTTCCCCATGGCACAGATCAACGTCACACAGTTTGCAAAGGAGCTCGGTCTGCCGATCGAACTCCTGATCGAACAGCTTCAGACAGCCGGAGTCAAAAGACGGCTGGCGGATGACACCGTCCTGACTGAAAAGGACAAGACCCAGCTGCTCGACTATTTGCGCCAGGCGCACGGCGCGCGCGAAGCCAAGAACAAGATTACGCTGACGCGCAAACAAACGACTGAGATCAAGAAGTCCGACAGTACTGGCAAGGCGCGCACGATTCAGGTGGAAGTGCGCAAGAAGCGGGTGCTGGTGAAGCGCGATGCCACGACGGAGGCCCCGCCGGTCGAGCAGGCGCCACCTGCGCCGGCACCGCCGGCACCGCTGATCGATGCTGCGCAAATGGCAAAGCGCGAAGCGGAAGCGAAGAAGCAGGCCGAGTTGATCGCGCTGCAGAGCGAAGAGGTGCAGAAAAAATCGCGGGCACGGCGCAAGAAAACGGATGACGAAGCCGTAGAAAGCGTGCCCGCAGTCGCAGCGGCGCCGGTAGCCGAGCCGGAGGCCGCGCCTGTCGAAGCGAAGCCCGCCGTTGCGCCGCTTACTGAAGGCACTTTGCACAAACCTCAGCCCAAGCTGGGTGATGCGGCCAAGGCCGATAAAAAAGCCAAGAAGCCGGTCAAGCAGGTTGTCTGGAGAGACGAAACCGTCAAACGTCGTTCGATCAAGACACGCGGTGACATGGGCGGCGGCATGGGTTGGCGCACGCGCAAAGACAGGCACGCGACGCATAAGGATGATGCCGATGAAGGTCTGCATGCGTTCGCGGCTCCCACTGAGCCTATCGTGCGCGAAGTCAGCGTGCCCGAGACCATAAATGTCGCCGCACTGGCGCAAAAGATGTCGGTAAAGGCAGCAGAGGTCATCAAGGTGATGATGAAACTCGGGACCATGGTCACGATCAACCAGGTCATCGACCAGGACACAGCGATGATTGTCGTCGAGGAAATGGGGCACAAACCCGTGCGTGCCAAGCTTGATGATCCTGACGCGTTTCTCTCTGCCGCGGAGCATCCGGAACAATTGAAGCTTGAACCGCGCGCGCCGGTCGTCACGGTGATGGGACACGTCGATCACGGCAAGACGTCGCTGCTCGATCATATTCGCCGCACGCGCGTTGCGAGCGGCGAGGCCGGCGGCATTACCCAGCATATCGGCGCCTATCACGTCGAGACGCCGCGCGGCATGATCACATTCCTTGATACGCCCGGCCATGAGGCATTTACGGCTATGCGTGCCCGCGGCGCGAAGGTCACTGACATTGTGATTCTGGTGGTGGCCGCCGACGATGGTGTGATGCCGCAGACGATTGAAGCGATCCATCATGCCAAAGCGGCCAAGGTGCCGATGGTGGTTGCGCTCAACAAGATCGACAGACCTGAAGCCAATCCCGATCGCATCAAGCAGGATCTGGCAGGTCAGGAGGTGGTGCCTGAAGAATGGGGCGGGGACACAATGTTCGTGCCGGTATCCGCCAAAACCGGGGCAGGCATAGATAAATTGCTTGAAAGCGTGTTGCTGCAGGCGGAGGTGCTTGAACTGAATGCAGCCAAGGACGCGCCCGCCAAGGGTATTGTCATTGAGGCCCGCCTCGACAAGGGCCGCGGCCCGGTGGCGACGGTGCTGGTGCAGTCGGGAACGCTCAAACGCGGCGACGTCGTGCTGGCGGGTGCGGTATTCGGCCGTGTCCGCGCGATGCTCGACGAAAATGGCAAGTCTGTGGACAGCGCAGGGCCGTCGATTCCCGTGGAGATTCAAGGCATGTCTGACGTGCCGGCGGCCGGCGCCGACGTGCTTGTGCTCGGCGACGAACGCAAAGCGCGCGAGATTGCCTTGTTCCGCCAGGGCAAGTTCCGCGATGTCAAACTGGCGCTCCAACAGTCGAGCAAAAGCGAGAACATGTTCCAGCAAATCGGCGAAGCGGGCAAAAAGACGCTGTCGATCATCATCAAGTCCGACGTGCAGGGATCCTACGAGGCAATGGCACACGCATTGCCCAAGATTTCAACTGAAGAGGTCAAGGTCAACATCGTGCACTGCGCGGTCGGCGGCATTACGGAATCCGACGTGAATCTTGCGCTGGCATCCAAAGCGGTAATCATCGGCTTTAACACGCGTGCTGATGCCATGGCGCGCAAGCTCGCCGAGTCGGCGGGCGTGGATATTCGCTACTACAACATCATTTATGAGGCACTCGACGATGTGAAGGCTGCACTGTCGGGCATGCTGACCCCCGAGAAAAAGGAAAGCGTGCTTGGCACCGTCGAGGTGCGGCAGGTCTTCAAGATATCAAAGGTGGGAACCGTAGCCGGTTGCATGGTGCTCGATGGTCTCGTGCGGCGCAGCGCCAGGGTGCGCGTGTTGCGCGACAACGTGGTGATCCACGATGGTGAGCTTGATTCCCTTAAACGCTTCAAGGATGATGCGCGCGAGGTCAAGGCCGGTTTCGACTGCGGCCTGTCGGTCAAGAACTTTGGCGATATCAAGGTCGGCGACCAGCTTGAAGCGTACGAGGTCGTCGAGGTGGCTAGAACGCTATAGGATTTAGGATCGTGGATTGAGGATTGAGAGAGTGGTCTTACGCAATCCTGATCCCTCTATCCTCAATCCCGCATTTACCCATGCCCCGCGATTTTTCCCGCACGCTGCGTATCGCTGAGCAGATTCAGCGCGACCTGGCTGAATTGCTCCGCATCGAGGTCAAAGATCCCCGTATCGGCATGGTGACGCTGACTGATGTCGAAGTGACCGCCGATTATGCTCACGCCAAGGTTTTTTTTACCACGCTGGGCGACGCTGATCAGATTGCCGCAGCGACCGAGGGGCTCACGCGGGCGGCCGGATTCCTGCGACATGAACTCGGGCACCGTATCAAGCTGCGCAGCATTCCGCAATTGCATTTTATCTATGACGAGTCGGTCGAACGCGGCGTGCGGTTGTCCCGGTTGATCGACGAGGCAGTTGGTGCGCCAGGCCCCGGCAAGAAAAAAAAACGCTGACCGGTCCGGGTCCCGACTTTGAAGCGGAGTGCAAAAACTCGCCAGCGGGTAGACGGCGTATTACTGCTCGACAAACCGATCGGTATCACGTCGAATGCGGCCCTGCAGCGTGTCAAACGCTTGTTCGATGCCGCCAAGGCTGGCCATGTCGGCACGCTCGATCCGCTGGCGAGCGGCTTGCTGCCGGTGTGCCTGGGCGAAGCGACCAAGTTTTCCAGCGACATGTTCAGCGCGGATAAAAGCTACGAGGCGGAACTTCTGCTGGGCGTAACTACCACCACCGGCGATACCGAAGGTGACGTGACGTCACGTCAGCCGGTCGCGGTCTCGCCGGAGCAGATACGGGCAGTGCTGGAGCGCTTTACGGGGGCATTGGAACAGACGCCGCCGATGTACAGCGCGCTCAAGCGGGACGGCAAGCCGCTCTACGCATATGCGCGGGCCGGGCAGACGGTCGAGCGTGCGCCGCGCAGCATTACGATCCACGAGATTGCTTTGCTATCGCTCGCGCTCGCCGCCAGTCGGTTCACGATCAGCGTGCGATGCACCAAAGGAACCTATATTCGCGTGCTGGCCGAGGATATCGGTAGTGTCCTTGGCTGCGGTGCAACGCTCGCCCGCCTGCGGCGCACCAGCGTCGGTGCGTTTGGGCTGCAACGGGCCGTTACGCTTGACTGCCTGGAGACGCTGCCGGCGGCACAAAGGGCGTCGTCTTTATTGCCAGTCGATTGTCTGGTGGCGGGACTGCCAGCCTTGGTGCTGCCCGCGGACTCGATAATACGTATATTGAAAGGACAGGCAGCACAGGCCGATACTGCTGAAAACGCGGGTTTAGTCCGACTATATGACCGGGATCGGTGTTTTATCGGGCTGGGCGAATTGCAGCCAGACGGGCTTTTGTTGCCGAAGCGCTTGCTGGCGGTGGCCGCGGCCGCCTGCTGAGGTCAACGCGAAGAACAGCGGCAAACTCCTTAAATTGCTTGAGAAAGCCGTTAGTTACGGGGTAAAATAACGGACTTTGCAAGTGGAGATACGAATGCCAGCCAGCGCCCCGCAAAAAGCCCAGATCGTCAAGGATTACCAACGCAAGCAATCGGATACCGGTTCGCCGGAGGTTCAGGTTGCGTTGCTGACCGCGCGCATCACCGAATTGACCGAGCATTTCAAGGTTCACGTCAAGGACCATCATTCGCGCCGCGGATTATTGCGCATGGTGAGCCAGCGCCGCAAGCTGCTCGATTATCTGAAACGTGCCGACGTCGAAAAATATCGCACGCTGATCGATCGTCTCGGTCTGCGCAAGTGATTTTGTTGTGATGCAGGCCGCTCTCATTCGCGGTTGCATTTGAGTGGCCGGCCTGGCAATGCGTGCGGGACGGCCATGTTTGTTTTTGACAGCAGAAATTTGATATTCCCTCAGCCCGCACCAATCCGCGCGGCTAAACCATGGCATAAAGGATAAGACATTGAGCCCAACGAAGAAAACGATAGTGTGGGGGCGGCATACGCTGACGCTCGAGACCGGCGAAATTGCGCGCCAAGCCAGCGGCGCCGTATTGGTGAGCATGGAAGACACCGTGGTGCTGGTGACGGTCGTCGGCAGAAAATCTGCCGTCGAGGGCAAGGATTTCCTGCCGCTTACCGTTGATTACCAGGAACGCACCTATGCCGCCGGCAAGATTCCCGGCGGCTTTTTCAAGCGCGAAGGCCGTCCTTCGGAAAAAGAAATTCTGACATCGCGTTTGATCGACCGTCCGATTCGCCCCCTGTTCCCGGACGGTTATTACAATGAAGTGCAAGTGGTCGCGACCGTAATGTCTTCGAACAACGAGATCGACTCCGACATTCCGGCGATGATTGGTACATCGGCCGCACTAGCCGTATCCGGTATTCCGTTCAACGGTCCGATCGGCGCGGCACGCGTGGGGTATGCCGATGGCCAATACGTGCTCAATCCGACCGCGACCGAACTCAAAGCGGGCCAGCTCAATCTGGTCGTGGCCGGCACGCAGCAAGCCGTATTGATGGTCGAGTCCGAGGCAAACGAACTTTCCGAGGACGTGATGCTGGGTGCCGTGGTATTCGGTCACGAGCAGATGCAATCAGTTATTGAAGCAATCAACCAGCTTGCAGACGAGGTGAACAACCCGGTATGGGACTGGGCGCCGCCGGCGAAAGACGCGGCTCTCGCCACGCGTATTGCGGAATTGGCTGAA